>CAXMTB010000230.1:0-4955 GCA_964195835.1 uncultured Nitrospinaceae bacterium
TTGAGCATCAACATCTCCCTGCTCAGCGGCTTTTGTATACCATTGGATAGCTTGCTTATCGTCTTGAGGAACTCCTTCACCATTTTTATACATAAGAGCTAAATTAAATTGAGCATCAACATCCCCCTGCTCAGCGGCTTTTGTATACCATTGGATAGCTTGCTTAAAATCTTGAGGAACTCCTTTACCATGTTTATACATAAGAGCTAAATTAAATTGAGCATCAACATGCCCCTGCTCAGCGGCTTTTGTATACCATTGGATAGTTTGCTTAAAATTTAGAAGAACTCCTTCACCATGTTTATACATAAGAGCTAAATTATATTGAGCATCAACATGCCCCTGCTCAGCGGCTTTTGTATACCATTGGATAGCTTGCTCATCGTCATGAGGAACCCCTTCACCACTATAATATATAGATCCTAAATGATATTGAGCGTCAGCCTCTCCTTGTTCAGCTTTAGAGATTATTTCTTGAAAATTTGATTCAGCTATACTCTGGTGAGCCACACATATTGATATGAATCCAATCACAAAGAAAACTGTTAGCACCTTTTGTATATAATTCATTATCATTTTTCTCTTTTTAACTCCTTTTACAAAGTACAGATTACTTGCCAACATCTTGACTTTTCACTCTCTTGGAAAGAGTTAAGATTGCCACTGGACATGGCAACTTTTGAATGAGGTGTAAAAGCTAAAACATAACAGCTTTTTTATTCTTTAATTACCTTCATGACCGCTGAAAAATCATCGTCATCACAGCCTTTGCTTCTAGCCTTGATATATGAAGCATTGGCCGCACTACTTGTGAATAGAGCCTGATCGTTTTCATCACCCATCAGGAGCGCCAGGCGCATATCTTTTTGCATATGTTTGAGAGGGAAAGCGGTAGGGAAGTTGCCTACCGCCATCATAGGGCCCTTGAGACGAAACATTTGATTTGCTATAACACCCTGGTCAATCACATCAAGTATATCACTCATATTCAAACCTGCTTTTTTACCAAGAGATAATCCCTCACTCAATGCTGTCATCATTGTACCCATGATCATGTTGATCACCAACTTCATCTGGGCACCGGAACCTGTATTGCCGAAATAAAAACTCTTTTTCCCCATAATCTCCAGAGCTGGGATGGCTTCGTGATACAAAGATTCATCACCAGCACAGAGGAATACCAGAGCTCCATCTTCTGCAGGTTTCTTGCTTCCAGAGACCGGTGCTTCGAGAAATCGCCCACCTTTTTTATTTATTGCCAGACCAATTTCGATAGATGTCTGCGGGTCAATTGTAGATACATCGATATAGCCCTTGCCCGGAGCAATTCCTTCCAGCACTCCTTGGGTACTGAAGCATAGTTCCTTTGCAGCAACTGGATCGGAAACCATTGCAAAGGTTATGTCGCTGTTAGCTACTACTTCGGCTGGGGTCTCACCATGATATGCGCCATTCCTGATCAACGACTCACATTTGTTCGCAGTTCGGTTCCATACTGTCACGGCAAAGCCTGCTTTTAACAAGTTGGACGCCATGGCCTGTCCCATAATTCCCAATCCAAGAAAACCGTATTTTTTCACTTGAGGTCACCTCAGTAAAATTTAAAGAAAGTTACTCTGGCAATGACTTTTTAATTATCATGATACAATAGGAATTTGCTTGCTGTCAAAACTCAAGATGTCTTGCCAACATCTTTAGTTTTGTAATACAAAATCTGACTCAACATGTACACTGTACATCTTGATATTTTAGGAATCAATCACGACTTTCGATTGATAGCAGACATTGAAAGTTTTGATACAAGAAAAGCAGGGCCATTTCTGACCCCGCCTTTGTATTACTTGCTTAATGTGACCATGATCTCTGGACAATCTCTTCCTATAGTTATGCGACAACTTTCTTCATAGATGGCCCATCGGCGTTCCCGATCTCAGGATGGCCCACCCTTTTGTAGGTGGCAAAATCCCCTAATCGTCGGAGTTGGGACTCGGCCCGTCGTGACAATCATAACATCCAACCTGTCCAGATGAGGGCGCACCTCTAAAGTCATAGCCATGGCAGGAAGCACAGTTGTCAGCATTATATTCTGCATAATCGCCATGCGCGAAAAGCCAAGCCTGATCTACAGGATGCATACTCTGACCATCCCAATCAAAAAGAGAATCCTCATCAGGGTTATTTCCTGGATTCTCGTCTACATCATCGTCAATGCAGTCTTCATCATCATTGGAACTGGGACTGAAGTCATCATCACAATCAGTTGTCGATTCGTTTATAAGAACAATGTAGGCGAAAAAACCTACATCAAAATCGTCGCAGGCGCTCAGCCCGTAAAGGGTCAACTCGTCCTCAACCTTGATGGCATCAAAATCAACCGGAATATCTTCGCGTTTTGTATTTAATAGAATTGTCGCTCCCTCCTGCACTCTCACCAATTGGCCAGTTCTAAGACGTACCGTCCGATCTCTGAGAATCTCAGTTACTCGACCAAAGAGACGTTCCTGAAGTACCCGGACTTCTCGGGCTGTCGGTTCAGTTTCTTCGGGATCTAAAGCAACCCGCACTTTTTTTGAACCGCAGTTCAACAATAGTTGATTGAGAAATCCAAGAGAAATCGCCCCATCTCCTTGCAGGAATACCGGAGTATCTTGAGGCAGAAAAACAGAAAACTCATTTCCATCTTTGTCTGATATAATTAAATCAGTGCCGCCAGTTGCTCGTTCTATTAGTACTAAATCGCCAACTATTTCTTCAGATTGTAAAAAAACTGCGGCTGCCCGTAACACATTGTGATCGACATCAAATTTACCGACGACTCGTGCTCGTTTGCCCCGCTGTATCGCTGCCGGATCGACCTCTTCATCACATCCCAGTAAAATAAAAGTTGCGTTGGTAATTTCGACATTAACTTGACCGCCAATGAGTTCTTGTCCTGGATCCAGCAGTAGAGGGAATAACGAATCATCATTGACCGAAGTTACGACGGTACCCTTAGCACTTAAAACGTCTCCGATGACAACGACTGAAGCATCCAGATCACCATCTGCATTAATCTTGCCGGTTACCCGCACTTTTTGGCCTGGTTTGAGCGCTGATCTTCTTATAGGAAAACCATCTTCATCGAATATTATGGTGGGTCGTCTGGGATTGTCGGATAGCCAAACATCAATAGTACCCCGTCTATCGAAAAGATCGAGAGCAAACCCCTCTATATTGCCTTCGCTTGGTAAAAGCTCCGTGATTTCACCGACCAGAATCCGCGGGCAGCGCCGGGGGGTTTTGATGGTATCAATGTCAACAAAGACGACTGGCCGAAATATACACTTTCCGGAACCACCGGCTTTGTGAAGGTTAATCGATTTGTCGGCGTCTATGTCTAAACGAATTGCAAGTGTTTCCTTGGATCGAACTTCAAAATCACCACGCGGATTAAGATCAATTTTTTTGCTGGGAAGTTTAAAAGTTGAACAGAGACCACCCTCAGTCCAGACATCTTTGACTTCGAGTCTAATCTTTGAATACCATCCTGCGGGTACTCGTTTTTTAATGGTTAGTAAAAAATCTTCATCCCGTAAATCAAGCAAATTAACTTCATGTCCCTCAACAGTCTCATAAATGACAACTGATGATCGATTGGGATTTTGATTCGAAGGAATCAGTAAAACTTTGGTAACGCTAATCCAAATCTCATCGTAATCATCGGCAGGCCCATCCGCCAAAAAAAGAGCTACATTCCCACTGCCAGATGATCCGTCCGATCCTAAATCGTCAGCCCCCCCGCCGCCACTGCCTCCACAACTGGTCATTATTAATGCTGCGGCAATAATAGTGGTAATGAGAATTAAGCTGGCTGATTTAAGATATATTTTCATTTTGACTTCCTCCTTAATATTTTATTTTTGAAAAAAAGTCAGATAGAAATTTTGGTTCTGAAATATTGTTCCGTTAAGATTATCTATCAAGGTTGAATCCGCCTTTCCCACACAACGAACTAACACCCCAACACAAAACCTACCACCAGTGTCTTCCGTATCTTCACGCACCTTTATGTCAAACCTTAAATGTATAATTTATAATACACTCAACCAGTTAATATTGCTCGCAAAAATTAATCCTACGAAAGGGGTTTTCTGTTATGCATGTAATTACAGAAGGTTATGAAGTTATAGGCTAAGTAGGGTTGGGATTATTTTGTTCGTATTCCGAAAAACAGAACGGAAATTTTCCCCAAATATGGAAGAGGGATGAAGGGCAAAAATGTGTCAGGATGGATTATAGATTTCTTGCCAACATCTTGACTTTTGTCATACAAAATCTGACTCAACATATCCACCGTACATCTTGCACTTTTAAGAACCATTCACAACTCAACATGTATAGCAGCAATGGCAAATATTGAAAGATAAAAGGCAGGGCCATTTCTGACCTTGCCTTGTCTTATTCCTTTATAATTAAATTTTATTTGTCAGTTTTCTATCCATTTCTTCAGTTTATTCACCTCATCCTCATTCATCACAATTGACCACGGTCCACGTTCACCTTCTAACAGTGCCATGCTTTTATCAAAAAGAGTTCGATTTTCTCCAAACAGATTGGCAAACCCCACAACTTCTTTGTTAGAGAAAGCAATTGCTGTCTTCAAATCACGTAGTGACTCATCTAAGCGATCAAGTTCGGCATAGGCGAACCCACGTGCTAAGAATGCAGCGCCCCTCTCATGATTGAAGGTTATCGAGGTTGAAAGGTCTGCTAATGCCTTATTAAAATCTCCTTTTCGGAGATGAACAATACCGCGGTAGTAAAAGGCCCTTTCATTGTCCGCATCAATTTCCAGTACCCTGTTAAAATCATCCAATGACTTATCCAATTCACCAGTTGTAAGGTATGCCGCACCACGGCTCAAATAAGTTGCGACCGGGTTACAGCCTTGTTCTCCTGCTTTGGAAAAAAGCTCT
>CAXMTB010000231.1:0-4897 GCA_964195835.1 uncultured Nitrospinaceae bacterium
ATACCCCCGACAGTACAAGCACTTTCCGATGCGACCTCACGCGCAAAGAAGATGTCGATCGATTGATTCGTTACATCGGCGATGAGATGAAGGATGTGAAGTGTCTTGTCAACGCTGCGGGTGTTTTCTCCCCCAAGGCCTTTTTGGAGCACACGAGCGAGGACTATGATGCCTACATGGATCTTAACAAGGCCACTTTCTTTGTGACCCAGCAGGTGGCGAAGAACATGGCAGCGAGTGGCGGAGGGGCAGTAGTCAATATAGGCTCCATGTGGGCCCATCAGGCAATTAAGGCCACACCCTCGTCGGCCTACTCGATGGCCAAAGCCGGCCTGCACTCCTTGACTCAGCATCTGGCGATGGAACTGGCGGAATATGGCATACGTGTCAACGCAGTGGCTCCCGCCGTGGTGGAGACTCCAATCTACGGCGCCTTCATCAAACCCGACGAGGTTCACGAGGCCCTGAAAGCCTTCAATGATTTTCATCCAATTGGTCGGATCGGAAAACCTAGTGATGTGGCATCGGTGGTCGTGTTCCTGCTCTCGGACGATGCAAGTTGGGTAACCGGTTCGATTTGGAATGTGGACGGCGGGGTTATGGCCGGGCGTAACCAGTAGTCGGTAAACCGCCAAGTTAACACATCAAGGAAGGCATTGAGGCCGTAAACCTATCATTCGAGCGGACGCGTTACCGCGCCGCTCAATTCCACCGTTACGGATACCTGCTATAAAACACACGTATCATGTCTATAAAAAATTGTGTGATATCGTTTTCCAATAAGGGCAAATCCATTTTACGGAGGTTTGCCTTTTTCATTTTTACGGTTTGTCGAATTCGTACGTGTTGTCTTTAGGTTATCTTCAGGATAAACCACCTTCAATAATGGCATATCTTCATCCCCAAGAAAATCTACCATATTGTGACATTTATTTCTTGACTTCGTCGTATTTATACACATGTTTAAAAATTATTAAAGCATTGCTAACGGGAAAATTATAAAAATTTTCCCTTGGTGAAACGAAAATCTTAAAGATAGGTTTTTGCAATTGTCACAAATGAAAGGATGAACACCATGAAAATACAATCGAGTGAAAAAATTGAGGCGCTCAAAAACAAAGTAAAGGGTCAAATAGTGCTTCCAGATGATCCGAATTATAACGAAGTTCGGGAGATATGGAATGCTATGATTGATCGCCGACCGGCTGTCATCGTACAGTGCGCTGAAGCTGATGACGTTTTGCATGCAATCTCTTATGCTCGTGAAAACGGATTAGAAATATCCATCAGAGGTGGTGGACACAACATCGCTGGGAGTGCTTTGTGCGATGACGGCGTGCTTATTGATTTTTCAAATATGACAACTGTAAGAGTCGATGCACAAAAAAGGCGTGCCTATGTCGAACCCGGTGCCACACTCGGTGATTTTGATAAAGCGGTTCAGGCCCATGGATTGGCGACATCGGTGGGCATTAATTCAACTACCGGTATTGCAGGACTCACGCTGGGTGGCGGTTTTGGATGGTTGACGCGTAAATACGGTATGACAATCGATAATCTTGTCTCCGCGGAAATGGTAATGGCGGATGGATTGAAGATACATGTTTCGGAAGATGAAAACACTGATTTATTCTGGGCGATTCGAGGAGGTGGGGGCAATTTCGGTGTCGTTACCCAGTTCGAATTCGCGCTCTATCCCGTGGGACCTGAAATATTGGCTGGATTGCTTGTTTTTCCAATCGATCAAGCAAAGCAAGTGCTCAAAAAGTACCGTGAATTTGTAAAATCAGCACCCGAGGAATTCAATGTTTGGGTCGTCCTTCGCAAGGCTCCGCCATTGCCTTTTCTTCCCGAGGATGTACACGGCAAAGAAGTTATTGTTTTGGCCATCTTCTATGCAGGCGATACAGCAGAAGGTGAGAAGCTGATCAAGCCTTTGCGTAGTTTCGGAGACGCTTATGGTGAACACATTGGTGCTCAGCCATACGTACAGTGGCAGCAGGCCTTTGACCCATTGCTCACGCCTGGCGCAAGAAACTACTGGAAATCACATAATTTCACGGAACTCAGTGATGGCGCGCTGGATTCGATTATCGAATTTGCGGGCAAGTTGCCTTCACCACAGTGTGAGATATTCGTGGGGCTTATCGAAGGCGCAGCCAATCGCGTTCCATCGGATGCCATGGCATATGGTCATCGGGACGCAAAGTTTGTCCTGAACGTGCACGGACGATGGGATGAGGTATCGCAAGATGAAACTTGTATTGCATGGGCACGTACGTTTTTTGAAGCGTCTGCGCCCTACGCCTCAGCTGGCGCCTATGTGAACTTCATGACTGGAGACGAAGGCGACCGGGTGGAGGCGGCTTACGGTGTAAACTATGCTCGACTGAAACAGATCAAAAAGAAGTACGACCCTGAGAATATTTTTCATAATAACCAAAACATTAAATCGTAGTTATTAAATTTTAGGCAAGCCGGAATCCATTACATTAGCTGATGTATTGTTAAGTAAGCGTTGCTAAGGCAGCGCTTACACGTTGACGTTGATCCTCCGTGGTCAATTCTTTGTAGAGCTTTTGAAAGCGTGGATGCTCAACTCCAGAAAAGATATATTGCCAGCGATACGCTTTGAGAACGCCATCTTTGATGCGCCGGACTTCATCATCAGTGAACGAACGATTACAGAGTTTCAGAAAGTAGTCTACATCAGCGGCGCTCTGATTTTGCAAAATACCGTCCACATCGACAACAATCGCAATCAATTCATCAATCGCCCGATCGCGTTCCTCAGCTGAAAGTTTGCTGTCCTCACGCGGCCATTCCAACTCGTCCATCATGGCGTGAGTGGTTTCTTCTTTCCAATGAAACAAAAATATATCCTTATATAACTCCGAAAGGTTTTCTTCCGGCTCGATGCTCTGCTTGTAATGTTCTTGGGTGAAAAGCTCGATTTCCAAAATGAGTGCCAACACTGCCCAGGTGGAATTTTTCAATATTGCCTCAGCTACCGTATCTGGGTCTGCTAAGAACTTGTAACCTTCCGGCATGCCATCGCCCATCATGGTTTCAATTCGGCGAAACAGCTCCTGATGTTTCAGCTCTTCATCACTGAATCGAATTAGAGCTTCCAGCGCTATCTGGTTTCCAAGCCAATGGTCGCGGGTCGTTTCAAGAACCTTGGCGGTAATAAATCGTTCGACGAATCCAAACATGTTAGCGTAGGTTCGGCCCTGGATCTGGCTGAGGAGCCTTTTTTCATCAGTGTTTAATAAATCAAGCTGATCGACTTTAGAGATCCCGTCCGGAAGGAATTTCTGTGAAAAATCAAAATTCCGGCCACGAATAACATCTTTATCGATATCCCAACGGACCCGTTTTGATACTTCGATACATTTGGCATAGCGATCCACATCGATGCGATAAGAAGGTAAATTCATCACTTCAGTCTCCTTTCTTCTATAATTTCAATACAATTACGGAATTTTAAACTTATGAAACACAAAAAAGGATTGATGCAATCTGCAGGTGGTGTCGAACTAACATCCTGCTATATATCTAAGGAGGCCGATTTCGAAAGGTATCTTCATTTTCAGGGGAAGGTATCGGATGGGGAAATCAGCTATACATGAGTTATGAAACCATAGGTCTCCTATAAAATATCTTTGTAATTGCGAATAGACATATTGTCAATATTTTTCTGCATTCGGATTTGACAATGTATTCGCAGTGCAATTCGGTACTTTGATAATGGATTCTACTGTTGGCTTCCCATGAATTTTAGGCTATGGTGCTATTACTTAACGAAACCTACAAATTTTATGAACTATATAAACCGTCTATTCGCCCACAACAGCTAATTTTTGTGGATATTTCTGGAAATCTGAAATAAATCGCCTACTCAAAAAGTGTGCTTATCATATATCCGGTGGGAAAAATTATAAGTATCGTTTTTCCATGCATCACAGGATCAATCAACGGCGTAAAACTGTACTATCTCCAACGAACATGTAACGATCCCGATTACATGTTACTGCCATATCTTACAGGTTTTTGAGGTTTTAAAAATGTTGATATCTGCAATGAAGTACGACTATCATCCTTCCGTATTAATGTGATATCCAAAAGATATCTGTATTTTTATTGAGGTTGAGGACAGGATATTTGGAAATCTGTAAGTTAACAATGATGTTGGCTAAAAATCAATAAAATGGCAGGGTCATAAACAACCCTGCCATTTCCATTTGATATGTTTTCTATTATTTGGCGTTTCCCTTAAACCATTTTTCCTGCCTTTTCTCTCCGAACCAACCTTTCTTTGTCCAAATATAGATAGCATCAATCGTATCTCCATTAACGGTGCCACTCCAAGCTATTTTGCCATCCTTAGGACTTGTAGTAACAGCTTCGAAAGTAATGTTATTCCCTTCGACCTTTGTCGAATAGGCGCCCCAACCAAAACCCCAGTCAGCACATCCGACGGAGTACAGTTTACCATTCTCGAACTTTAATTCATCATCATCGGTAGCATTCTTTCCCATTTTCCCAGTTGGGCCAGTAAACGCCTTACCATCAAGTAGACCTTCACTCGCAAGTCCAAGTCCTGCGTTGAAGAATAGCATAATTGCAAGAACCAATAAGGAAATAACAATCTTAGAGGATGTAATTTGCATATTCATTTCATCACCCCCTTCCATTGTTAAAAGTGAAATTGAAGTGGGTCGCTGTTAATTTTAAATGACAGCACCCCGATTATTAATATAGGATAATACCACATTGTGGCATGTCAATATATTCTTTAAATAAACCACGGGCTAGGCAACCGGAGCCGAAAAGGAATTTCCCTGATTCCATGCCCGTTTGGTTTTAACTTATTCCCATCCTAATTATTGATGAT
>CAXMTB010000232.1:0-4805 GCA_964195835.1 uncultured Nitrospinaceae bacterium
TGGTGGCCCGGTATGATTGAAGCCTTTCAGGAACCGGACGGCATCGTCGATGTGACGGACTGGTTTACCACGGTGGCTAGCATCGCCGGTGTCAAAGACAAGATACCAAATGACCGGGTGACGGACGGAGTCGATCAAAGCTCACTGCTGCTTCTGGAAAAAGTAAAATCGAGGCGAGACTGGAACTTTCACTACAACCATTCGGGTCTCGAAGCCGTGCGCAAGGATCAGATCAAATTCCGTTTGCCGTCTGCACCGTCGGAGCCGACCTTCAGTCTAGACTCGGCGCACCACTACTTCTATAACCTCTACTACGACCCGGGCGAGAGATTCCCGAACATGGTGGAAATTGGTCTTTGGGCGGGGCCTGCATTCCAAAAGATCATCCAGGACCACAAAAAGATGATCGAGAAGTTTCCGCACCAGAAAGCGCAGCCGGGTCATAAAGTTGAGTTCGATTATCCATTTGACCCGGACCCGACTAAATAACAACTCCAACTAAGCGGCGGCGTGTGATTATCGCGCCCCGCCGCCAAAAACAGAATATTGTTAAACAGATCTTTATCAAACAAACAACACATATAGAATGGAGGTTGCTGTTTCAAAACAAAATATGAAAGGATACAAAATCAGGTAGTGTCCCTATTTAGTTGACAGCTATTCGATATATTAAAAGTTCTTTTATTGTCCATTGATGATCTGTTATCCCGGCAGCCATTGCCGGAGTATTCGGCCGGAACACCCGGTCTTCGCCACGACTTAATGTTTCATGAGGTCTGATAAAATTATAAAACCCGATACAGATTGCAAATTTTGCTTTTAACCAACGAAACGATTTCGCAAACATAAGGCTTTTGCGTGTCAAGTGAGCATCCCACATCCGCCAGTTCAGATTTGAGCGCTCTACATACGAAGTGTTTATTTTGTTACCCGGCAATTGCTTCAGTCTCTTTTCAATGCGAGCGGATGAACCAAAAATGACTTTTGTCTCTACTTTTACGATACGACCTTTTTCTCTGGTCTTATGAACTGTAGCGTAATCTAAATTCTCGTCAATTATCTTTTCCGGGCTACGAGGGCGACCTGGTTGGCCAGTTGGTTCTTGCGCTATTAATTTATGAAATAATTCCTTCAAACCATCAGCATAATGAGGCAGTTCATCAGAAGTAAACAGAGGCTGTTGCTTTGTTCTTGAAACAAGATCTTTTAAAAATCTACGGGCATCTTCAAGCGTTCGATCCCCAATGAGGAAGCAAACAATTAATCTTGTCGGCGTGTCGATGGCTGTCCAGATCCACTTTTTGCCAAGCTCTTGTTCGCGAACACGTTTCTTTTTTTTACAAAGGACCATAATTCATCTAACTGAGTTTCTTTTAATTTCAATGAACGCAAAAGGCTTGAAAGGATTAATTCGCAATGCTCACCGGCACGAAGGATCACTCTGTTTACAGTATCCTTGTTTATGCCCAAAAGTCGGGCGGTTGCTCTCACGCCAACGCCCTCTGCGGCGTGATGAATGATTTGTTCTATTTTTTCATCTGATAAATGAAGTCCAAAAAATGCGGTTGCTCTCGTTGATGCAAAGCGTTTGCCGCATGTTCGGCAATATAACAAATCTTTTGTCTTATCTTTACCATATTTGCCGCGAAATGTGATGTTACCATGATTCTGCAATCCATAGTCTTTACATTCTTTATTCGGACAAAAAGCATCGTCGATTTCATTCATTGCTCGCCTCCAAATTATAGGTTATTGTTAGAGACGAGCGTATCAGGAATAAATTATATTGTCAACTATATGGGGACATCACCCTCTTTTGGGGGTAAGTCTTAATTATCACAGATGAGCAAGAGTTTCTTCGAGGCGAGGTTTGCCCATAGGGGGTATCTTCCGTTTCGGTGTTGCATAGGACATTGGCCGCGCAAAATCATTGGACAAAATCGAAGAGCAGCTGATCAAGATCAGAAACAGCAGGACCCAAAATTAAAAAACCATGTATCGATTTATCATTGGCAGACCGGCCTTCTTAGTTGGCTGCTGATTGAATATATTTAAGGCCATTGACAGAATTGTTTGTCATGAGGACTAATAGACTTTGACGATAAATTTCGACCGACCGTTCTGAATGGAATTAATAATAATCGGGCGCTGGGCCTTCCCGTTTGACCCGATGGTAATGCCACCGATAATACCTGGAAAATTGGTAGTTGAACGGATCTGATTGTTGATGCATTCCCGGTCTGTGGGATCGTTGCATCTGTCCATTGCGTTGAGCAAAATCGCATATCCTTCAAGGCCAAGGGCAGCATAAACCGTTGCCGTGCTTTTATACTTCTCCCTATACTTATCTCTTGCCCTCTTCCCGAAAGGGGTTAACGGCATACCGTGGGCGAAAAAATCAGTAGCCAACATGCCGTCTACAAGGTCTATTTCGTCTTTATGTTGTGCGAGCATCGTCGATATTAATCCATCGCTTCCCATCATTTTGGGCTTCCAATGCAGTTTCCGGACTTCTCTGACAATGCGGACCAAATCTTTAGCGCTTATGGGAAGATAAAGCAGCTCCGGGGTATTATCGTGCACGCTTTTAATAACTTTAGATAAGTCTCCGCTTTCTTCAGTTAAGGAAACCGTATCTGTAATCTCACCGCCGATGGATTTGAACTTACTTTCAAATTTAGCAGCCAGATGGCTGGAATAAACGCTGCCCGGGTTGCTGAATACGGCAACTTTGTCGAGTAGCAGATCGTCCCTGACAAACACAGCCGCAACGGCCCCCTGAAAATCATCGTCAAAACAAAGCTGACTGATAAAACCATTGTCGTTGGTGATATCCGGGTGGGTGGCGAGGGCCACCAGAATGGGTGTTCTATATTCATCGGCAACTTTTGCCATTGCCAAAACCGGGCTGGTGCTTGAAAACGTGATTATTGCTGATACCTTAACCTCATTGACCAATTTTTTTAGCAACTTGACAGTCAAAGCTGGATCGTCTTTATCATTTTCCGCAACAAACTCGATGCTGTTGCCATTTTGAAGATAAGGCTGCAATTGCATAGCGGTTTCCATCCCTTTTAGACCTTCCTCTCCTTTGGCATGATCGGAGCCGCTAAATGGTGCAATGATTCCAATCTTTATCGTTTTGCCGGATGGCGTAATTGCAGGTTTTTGATCGCATCCGCCCAGCCAGAAGACGATGCAAATGAGGATTGAAAGATGGACTAAATTTTTCATGGCAACCCTACGGGATGTAAAAAGTTTTGAGTCGAATGATCAGCTTTTTGTCAAAGTTGGCTTGAATTTTCTTTTTAAACACATTCAGATCCTTGCGAGTCAACGGCTCTCTGGCCAATACGTCCATTAGGATTATGCGCTTATCTCCGCGCCAGATTATTGATGCTTTAATAATGATAAGATATTTTTCATTCACTAAAAAGCGTTCTTTCCGCCAGCTTTGTTCGAAAACCCGATCTTCCACGATGCGGGAATAGGAAAAATAAAGGGGAATCGAAATCAGTACCAAGAATATAAATACGACCACAAGGCTGGCCTTTCTGCGTACGGCCGCAGAATAGCCCAATATCCGGAAGGTAAATGTGGCAGAGATAATAATGCCGACCAGATTGGTCGAAAAGAGCAAAAAGGCCTGGTAAAAGAAATAGAAATCCATGCGTCCGATTCCGATTCCGGCAACTGCCAGTGGCGGCACCAATGCCACTGCAATCGCAACCCCGGCCAGGCTCTGGATAATTTCCTTGAATGACTTGGAGTAGGCCGCGGCTATCCCCGAAATGATGGCCACCGCAAGATCCAGCAAAGTCGGATTCATCCGGGCCAGCATTTCATCCGTAATCGGTTTATAGGGAAACAGACACGTAATCAGTGCTGATGAAAGCAAGGCGATTAAAATGCCAAGAACGATTTTTCCTATCGAGTATTTAAAGAGCCCGATATTGCCTCGAAGGATGCCCATGGACAGGGAAACGATGGGTGCCATCAGGGGCGCCAATAACATGGCACCGATGATCACAGAGGCACTGTTTAAATAAAGACCGACCGTTGCCAGCATGGTGCTGAGCACCATTAGAACCAGATAGATGCCGTTAATGCGTGCATCTTCGCGTAGGTCCGTGTACAGGTCGTGGAAGCGCTCATCCGAGGCGTAGGAGAAAAAAGGGATTCTCTTTTGCTTTTTGACTTTGAGCAGTTCCTTTTCTCTAGGCAGGTTTTCGATGTCAATTCTTTCTCCGGCATCCGTAGCGCTATTGCTTTCTTCCTGCAAACTTTTTCCGACATTGATACGCACCGCTTTGGTTATGGTTTCACAATGAAGCGGCGTATGCGTGGTCTGCTGGTCATCGATAATTACATCCAATCGGGTTTCCGGCTCGATATCGATCTGAGGACTTTTGATATAGCCAATGGAGCTGGGCAGTTTTTTAAATCTTTTAGAAGATCTGAGGGCTTGTCTCAGTAACTTAATATACGCAATAATCGAGATGGGAGCAGAAATAACCAATGATGCCATCCCATCCGTGAAAGAATGATCATGGGAAATTAATCTGGCGGCAAAACTTCCCGTGTGATGCTGCAGGATCATGCATCCGCTTGCGGCGGTATTTATCTCTTTCTTGCCGGCGGTGCCGAATTTAAAAGTATAAAGTCTAAAACTGACAAATTTTCTCAACGCGTTAAGCAATACCTGAATCCAACTCGCCTGAGCCGGGGTATCTAAAAACGGGATGCGACCAATGGCGGCCTTAAACAACATGATCTCTCCATTGCACAATATTAGATCTATGGCC
>CAXMTB010000233.1:0-4772 GCA_964195835.1 uncultured Nitrospinaceae bacterium
AACCACAGGCATATAGTTGATATTCCGAGGATTATTTTTTGAGCATAACGCAGAAGTTGGGCAAAAAGACCATTTATGGATGGACAATACTTAGCAGTGGGGGAGACCGTGGCTCCCGCATGCTTTGCGCGGGTTATTTATGCGAAGTTGTTTGCTCAATATGTGAAACCGCCTTTTTCTGTTCGGTATGTGAAGCTACCTTTTCCTGTGTTGCATATACATTTTCTTTTTTACTGATCTTCCATTTTTTGCCCTGTTTGACCAAAAAGAGCTGGCCGTCAAAATTTATTGTACCCGATACCTTTACAGTGGCCCTGTTGCCTTCTTTTTTCGTGACATTATATTTTAATTTTGATGTATCCATTTTAACATTGTTATCGAAAGCAAACTGTTTTTTTACATATTCTTTGGCCACATCTTCAACGCCGGCTTTGCCGCATGCAAAAAACATTAGAACAGATAAAATAATTCCAAGATAGATGATCCTTTTCATTATACACCACATCAATTTTTAATTGTTGAAAAAAAATTCTGTCTTGTTAAACAGATCGTATGTTCAGGTGTGGACTGATAGCATCTCCATTTAAAACGGTCAAGCCCCTTTAAAAAAGATACACAGAATGTAATCAATAACAAACTCTTAACATGTTAATGATGTCAATAACCAAATCTGAAACAGGAGGAATTTTATGGAAAATCCCATTGAGAACTACTGGAAAACCAGGTTGACGGAACTTAAAGAAACCCTGACCGAAAATAATTTTGAAGTCTTTGTAGCGGAAAACACCGATGAAGCCAAATCGATTGTGCTTGAAAAAATAATCCCCGAGATAGCACCCAAAAGTGTCTCTTGGGGCGGATCTTTAACATTTGTTGCCACCGGACTTTATGATGTTCTCAAAAACAACAATGATCTTAAAGTACTGGATACGTATGACAAAACCCTGTCTCCTGAAGAAAGTCTGGAACGGCGTCGGCAGTCATTGTTGGTCGACCTTTTTATTACCGGAAGCAACTCGGTGACCGAAACCGGGCAGCTTGTCAATCTGGATATGATCGGCAACCGGGTTGGTGCACTCACTTTTGGACCCAAAAATGTCATTATTCTTGTCGGTCGCAATAAGATTGTTCCGGATCTGGATGAAGCCATGTTCCGTATTAAAAATTATGCGGCTCCGGTCAACACCATGCGACTTGACAAAAAAACACCCTGTGCCAAAACATCCTTTTGCACGGATTGTAAAAGCCCGGATCGTATATGCAACACCTGGACAATTACAGAGAAGTCATTCCCCAAAAAAAGGGTGAAAATTGTCCTGATTAACAAGGATCTGGGGTTTTAGCCTGAATATTTCATGAAAAAATCGAAAAAGGGGTTCAAAAAGGCTTTGATAAGAGAATATTAAAACGAAATTTATTCAATTTTGGCAGGTGACTATTTGTTGCTTAACATAAATAACCAGATTAAACTTCTTTCATTTTCTCTGCCATCTGGTCTTTGTACAGCTCATAATACTTAAACACTTTTTCAATGTAATAATGGGTGGCCTTATAAGGGGGGACACCTTGATAATGTCTAACTTTTTTACTTCCGGCGTTGTAAGCTGCCAGTGCCAGTTTGACATCTCCATCAAATCGGTTCACGAGCTGTTTAAAGTAGCGAACACCACCGCTAATGTTTTGCTCGGGGTTGAAAGCATCTTCCACACCGAGAGCCTGGGCGGTTAAGGGCATCAGCTGCATAAGGCCTTTTGCACCTTTTTTTGAAATGGCGTTGGGATTATATCCGGACTCACACATGATAATCGCCTTTATAAGGGCGGGGTCAACCTCATGGCGACTGGCCTCCTGAAGGATGATGGGGTGGAACAAGTGTTCTTTTTTATGTCTATATTTGGATCGAAAGTCCGCGTTCTGTAAAATATCTTGAGTGTTATTGATAACCTGAGCATCTTTAGGTCCGTTATGTATCGAGACCAAAGACACCCCCAGAATCATTGTGAAAATAAAGAAAAAACGGATCATTTCCACGAATAGTATCTGTATGTTAATTTTTTTATCCATTTCAAATTTCAATTTTATATATGTTTGAGCTGTTAAGATTTAGACCCCATAGTATAAGATTGAAGATAGGATGTGTCAAGCAAAAAAAAATCCGTATATTGTGTTTAACATAAAAACAACAACAACATATTGAAGTTAAGTATTACTTTATAAATAGCAGCGACCCTAATCGGCTCAAATTCATTTTATCCGTGTCCGGGCCGTCCTTTTGTTTGGGTGTTTCAATAATTTTAGGGACATCCCAAAATCGCATGTCATTCATCAATAATTCAAATGCCTTGATTCCGATATTTCCTTCACCAATGTGTTCGTGTCGATCTACCCGGGAGCCCAATTCTTTTTTTGAATCATTTAAATGGATAACATATAGGTTCTCAAAGCCGATGATTGCATCGAACGCATCTGTTGCCTTGCGGTAGGACTCTGGTGTACGAATATCATAACCCGCCGCAAAAACATGGGAGGTATCCAGGCAAATCCCAATCCGGTTTTGGTTTTCAATTTTATCCATAATCGATGCCAGTTGTTCAAAGGTATGTCCCAGTCCGGAACCCTGACCGGCTGTGGTTTCAAGAAGAAGCCGGATTTGTATATCAGGGGTTTGAGCGAATATTTTATTGATACTGAGGGCAATTTTTTCAATTCCCTTGTCTTTTCCTTGCCCTAAATGAGCACCCGGGTGAAGAACAACTAATGGAATACCCAGCATGGATGATCGTATCAACTCCTGCTTAAGTGCATTACATGACATGGAATGCTTTTCTCTTTCAAGCGTTGCCAAATTGATTAGATAAGAAGTGTGTGACGCAATTGAGGTGATGCCTGTCTGTTCTCTGGCCTGATCAAACCGGTTAATCTCTTCCTGGGTCAGTGTTCGTTCCTTCCAGGCGCTGGTGTTTTTTGTAAATATCTGGAGGGCAGTACATCCGTATGTTTCGGCCTCATAGAGCGCATGGTGCAATCCTTTTGCAATTGAAAAATGGGCTCCGAGAAGGGGTGAAGTTTTATCAGGTTTCATTACATCCTCTGACATTTAAACATCGAATTTGATAATATACATTATTCCAATAAAATATTCCTTGCATTAACAATAGATATGCGATTTATTACAAAATTGTAAACTTTGTTTTAAGGACATCGGGATAAGATGAAACGCATCGAAGACGTCACATTGCTGTATGAAATCAGCGAAGCACTCAATGAACACCTGGATCTTAAAAAGTCTTTATATCAGGTTTTGGAAATTCTTTCCAATTCCCTGAACATGGTGCGCGGCACCGTAACCATTTTGCACCCTTTGCGCAACGAAATCCACATCGAAGTGGCCCACGGTCTCTCTCGAAGTGCGGTGGAACGGGTAAAATACAAACTGGGAGAAGGAATTACCGGACGGGTGATTGAAACCGGAAAAGCCATTACCATCCCCAAAATTAGCGATGAACCGCTATTTCTAAACAGAACCGCTTCTCGCAAAGCCGTTAAGGATCAAGAACTCTCTTTTATTTGCGTTCCGATAAAAAAGGGCAACCAGATTATCGGTTCACTCAGTGTCGATAAACCGTATGACCCGTCTTACGCCTTGAGCGACGGCGAAAAACTGTTGTCCGTGGTTGCAACCATGGTCGCCAGGCATGTGATCAACCTGGAAACCATCCGCCTGGATAAAAAGCGGCTCAGTGAAGAGAATATCCGGTTGAAAAATGAGCTTGAGAATAAATACCACATAACGAATATCATCGGCAACAGCAACAAAATGCGAGAAGTCTTTCAGATGGTTTCGCAGGTGTCAAAGAGCAATGCCACGGTTTTAATTCGAGGTGAAAGCGGTACCGGAAAAGAACTTGTGGCCAATTCCATCCACTATAACAGCCTCAGGGCTAAAAACAGATTTGTTAAAGTCAATTGCGCAGCCCTTCCCTCAAACCTGATTGAGAGTGAACTCTTCGGGCATGAAAAAGGTTCGTTTACAGGGGCCATCAGTCAAAATATCGGAAAATTCGAGATGGCCAATAAGGGCTCCATCTTCCTTGACGAAATCGGATCAGTGGGACTTAATGTTCAAATCAAGCTCCTGCGGGCCTTGCAGGAAAAGGAGTTTGATCGCGTCGGCGGACATCAAACCATCAAAACGGATGTGCGCATTATTGCCGCAACCAACAAGAATCTCGAAAAGGCCGTTAAGGATGAAAGCTTCAGAGGCGATCTGTATTACCGTCTCAATGTTTTTCCTATCTATATACCGCCTTTAAGAGAACGCAAGACCGATATTCTGCTTTTGGCCGACCATTTTCTCGAAAAATACATAGCAGAAAACCATAAAGATATCCGTCGATTTTCAACCCCTGCCATCGATATGCTCATGCAGTACCACTGGCCGGGAAACGTTAGGGAACTCGAAAATTGTATCGAACGGGCCGTGTTATTGTGCGAGGAAGGTGTCATTCACAGCTATCATCTTCCGCCCACCCTTCAGACAGGGGTGGAAACCGATACGCTCCCTGCCCTATCCCTTGAAGATGCCGTGGCGAATCTTGAGAGGGAAATGATCATCGACGCCCTTAAGAACACGCGGGGTAATACAACCCTGGCAACCGGCATCCTAAAAACAACGGTAAGGAAATTCGCTTACAAGGCCAAAAAATACGGGGTTGATTATCGTCATTACCGGTGAGAACACTTCAAATCCACATGTTTCAATTGACCGGGTC
>CAXMTB010000234.1:0-4709 GCA_964195835.1 uncultured Nitrospinaceae bacterium
GAAGTAGCTGATAAGTTTCCTTTCAGTTCTCAAAAAAATAGGCAGCGATGTTTTCAATTTGGGGAAATGAAGTCCAGCCAGTTATTCCAGTTGGATTATCTCCTGCAGAACTACACAAATGAAAGATGCTCTAATAAAGACCACAGAAAGTCAGGTGACCACCAAATATAACAGCCTTGAAAGATGTAACAGAATATGCAACGGTTAAACCTTCTCTTGGCAATTTAAAACTAATTTCGCTATACGCAATTTTCATGATTTAAAATTTTCAAGGCTACGATACGTAACAGCACACTTTGCCCCGCATCGATTTTATCGATTCGGGGCAAATCGTTTTCTGAAACCTTTTTGACGGGGTTGGGGGCTGGGGTCGGGCCGCGGTAACCATATATAATAATTGGTAAAGAGGTTAAAAAAATAGGCTTGATACGCTCTTAAACCCGCCTTTTTGGGGTCAAAAAGAGCTGTTTAAGACGTCTTTTCAATATAAGTTGCTCCGCTTTCAAACTGCAATAAAAGAGGGACGGGGTTGAATTTACGCGTTTCTTTTTTTTGCGTCAATAGAGGTTACGTAGGAATTGGGGGGCGTCCATAAATATATAAATTGATTAAATTTGGGTACTAGTGTTATAAAAGTTGTTTGTAGGAATTGTAGGAAGCCCCAATATATATAATTGATTAATCACCTGTTAATTTTTTGAGGAGGAGCTAATGCCAATTTACGAATATGAGTGTAAAGACTGTTCTCACTGCTTTGAAGTACTCCTGCTGTTTTCCAGTGATCCGCCCCCCCAATGCCCCGAATGCCAGTGTAAGGATGTGGCGAAACTAATGTCTTCCCCCACCATGAGACAGCGAGAAGAGTATACCGGGGCGGGTGGTATGCTTGATCCTTTCGTCGGCCCGTCTTTTTCGTAAAGACTTTGGGTACGTTCTTAACATATTAGGTTTATTTTTTTGATCAGTGATTAAAGGAGTATAAAATACAGGTAGACGTTTACAGGTTCAGGGTTCATGGATTCCCCGGTGAAATGGGTTTTGCCCTTCACTACCGTGAATTTCACTGGGCAGACACGGTTCAGGGTTGGGGGGCAAACCTTGATCCTTGATTAAAAAGAGGGTGTTAGGGGCAAACGCAGCATTTACTTGGAATAAAATCGTGAAACGATTTTATGAAGCGCGGCTATACCGCTTAAATTCTCGACATCTTTAATTAAATTAATATGAGGTGTTGGTAAGAAAGCTCAAGTTTTGACAATTCCGAAATTTGTGAGATAATTTCAATTAAAACGTAAAATATATCCAAAATTCAGAAAATGCATGATGTAAAGAAGAACACCAGTTATCTATAACTCGGAGAACGAAATTACCATGAAAGTTTATCTGAGAATCGCCCCGACATTTTCTTTCCTTATAATCTTGGCCTATTTGGCCGTGCCTGTCTGTGCAGTTGAAAAAATAGCAACTGAGCATAAAGAGGAATCCGACAAGGTTTTAAAATTCACCGACTATAATGACCTAAAAGGTGCAGAGCTAGTTAGAATGGTTCAGCTAACTCTCAAGGACTCAGGATTCGACCCCGGACCAATAGATGGTATGTTGGGTTCTAAAACACGTGAGGCCATTAAAAGATTTCAAATAAAAAATGAACTTAAACCAACAGGAGAGATAGATGAGCAAACGATCAACCAGCTTTTTTGGTCGTTTTAATTGATTTGCGGGTCGGATTCTTCCTTGACGCTGCGAATCTGGCGCATCCTCGACTTTCGTTCAATTAGGTTCAAATCAGCAAACTCCGGGGGTGAGGTTAAACTGCAAAAATCCTGAAAGGTAAGGAAATAATGGGGTCTGCTCTTGACTCATGATAAAACTGAAAAGAGTCAAGAGCAGCCTTGACTCCTTAACCCCTATATATATTTTCTTAATCTTATAGTAGAATGTTTTAATGGCAGAGTACCTGCTACAATTAAAGAATGGTTGAAATAATATTTATAGCCATCTTTGAAAAGGAGATTCAACAATGAGGACTAAGTTGTTATTTGCAATGTTATTTGTGTTATTAGCATGGGGGAATGTAAGCGCTGAGACATGCACAGAAAGTTTGACAGATCAATCTAAACCATCGGAGTTGGTAAAGTGTCTACAGCAGCTGGAAAAAAACATTGAAAAAGAATTCCAGAATCTTAAATTAAAAGCTTTGCCAATAGGAACGATTATTGCGTCAATGCTGGAATTTGAAAAGTTTCAAAATGTTGCAGGTAATGCTTGGAAACCCGCAGATGGCAGGAAAGTCTCCGCTAAATCCAAATACGCAACACTCACAGGGAATAAAACTCTCCCTGACTTGAGAGGTATGTTTCTAAGAGGCTTAAATCAATTTGATCCGGCAAAGGGACCTCGAAGTGATAAATATAAAGACCCGGATGGAAGTCGGAGAAAAGCAGGAAACCCCCAAAAAGACGCTACCAGCCTGCCTAAGAATGAGAAGAGCCCTTTTAAAGGTAATGCAGCGTCCGACGGTGATCATTCCCACATTTACTTCAAGGCGAGAAATGAAGGTGGAAGATCCGGCTCCCTTGACAGGGCTTCTTCAGAAGCAGGTAGTACCGGTTCATCAGGTGATCATACTCATACAGTTCTAATTACCGCTGGTGGGGATTCAGAAACACGTCCTGTAAATATAGCAGTTTTATATTATATAAAAATCGATTGACTGATGCCCATAGACTTCAGGGAAGCCCATAGAGCGGTCAGGGACGGTCGATTTGACCCCTTAACATTACCCCATAACAAATAGTATCATAAGTCAGGCCAGAGTTGTGTTTATGGCAAGCTAACCCGGAAGTTTTGACAAGATCGTTTTTTGTAAGACAGTCTCTATGTATCTGAAACATTTAAGTTTTTGTGGAATCCACAATATATGGGATTTTCCATAATTTCTAAAATTCACACTAATTATCAGAAGCAACGGTGTTTAACTGTCTGCGAGATCAAGGCTTGTTGGCGAAACCCGGTGGACCTTTTTCCCACGGATAACCCTCACGGGCCATCTGGTAGCCCAGCTCGAAGAGCTTTCCCATGTAAACCGGGTCGAAGCCTTCAGTTGGCTCCTCCGTGAAATCCGACGGGATGTAAGCCAGGTTAAAGTCATTTCCGTCTCGCTCGCACAGAGAATAGATTTGGTAGAGATCCCCTATGCCCTGTGTTCTGATGAGTGAATCTATAGTGCGGGACGCAATGGGAAATACCCTGCGTTTTATACCACGGTAATCGGGTTCCAGGAAGGAGTTCCTAATCACGTAAATTTTGGGATCACCCTTCACCTTTAGCTTCTGGGTTATTTGTCTCCAGTCTATGGCTGCAGGGTAGACGAATACCTGAGACCCCGTACCGCCATCCACATGCATCTCGTCGTAGCGCTCGCCGTTCATTTCCACCGAAATCACTACTGGTGGAAATGCGACGGGTATTGCGGCCGAGGCTCGGAGTATATCGTGTATCAATTCCATCTTATGCGGATGATCGCTGGCAGCGACGGCCCCAATGTTCCAGATAACGGGGCGGCCTGCATCGAGGTTTACGGTACCAATGTACAAGCGTCGTCCTCTCCTGTGCTCCCGGGCAATGGCGTCTATCACGTTGGAATTGATATACTTGGCAATCAGTGCCTGTAAGGGCTTCGTATCGGTCATCGAGTCACCAAAAAAGGCGGTGATGATGTTTCGCTTCTCGACGATGTCCTTGGTATAGGTGGTGGTGTAGACCGTTTTTAACTCATCGTCATAGTCGGGGCCAAGGAACGCAAACGGTGCCGTCAGAGCACCGGTGCTGACCCCTGTCACCATGGTGAACTCGGGGCGTGTGCCGGTTGCAGTCCACCCCAAAAGCAGTCCAGCTCCGAAGGCCCCGTTGGAACCGCCGCCAGAGATTGCAAGGTAATTGTGAGGTTTTTTGTAGATCACGGAGTAATATTGGCGAAATTCAGCATCCGTGAGTGTCTCGAACTTTTCCTTTGACCACTTCGGCCACTCGTCGCCCCAGAACCGGGCCTCTGAAATACCGGGGATAGTAACTTTTGATGTGAGGCTCGGTGGTACCGGGTGTCGCTCCGGTACACTGGCACAACCGGCAATTGACACGATGAGGCCGATGGCGACCAAACGACTCACAAGCACTATCATCGCTTTGGTTGTCTTTGATATCATTACGCAACTCCTTTCCTGAATCAGTCAGATCGAATTGACCGAAAGGGATCGTAGAATCGGAACGTATTTTCCGGCAAGTGGAACGGACAGATTTTAATTAAAGAAGAAAGTCCTACCCTCGCAATCGAACACCAGAAAAATAAATAATAAGAACTTGTTTTATACACCTAACTTTTATAAAACATAACCAACGGATGATATCCAACTGAAAAAGCCGGCGCTTTTTCTCTTATGCTTAGAGCTTGTTATATGTGGTTTTTACCAAGATCTTCTTGGCTTTTTCAGTGGCATATCCCTAACGTTATGTGACAAATAAAACTAAGAAATGCAACAATTAATCCATAAATTTAAATAAAAGGAGTTAAAAATGGCAGAAGCAAAAGGATTGATGAAACCGGTAAAGCTGAAAAATGAACTGGCAGAGTTTCTGGGAGCAACAGAACTTCCCAGGACAGAAATCACCAAAAAACTATGGGACTATATTAAAGCGAATAAACTTCAGAC
>CAXMTB010000235.1:0-4683 GCA_964195835.1 uncultured Nitrospinaceae bacterium
TCAAAAGTTATGTTTGCAATGGTGAATAAGCCGGATCAAAATATGAGCGATCCGCACCAGGGCGGGCCGATCACCAATACTTTGTACTCAAAAAGTTACGTTTGTAATGGTTCATAGTTCAGATCAAGATACGAGCGATACGCACCAGGGCGGGCTTTAGCTCACTTTAGGCACTTCAAACTTCAAACTTTCGGACTTCAGCTTATACGGGATAGTTGTCTTTATAAAAATACGTCATCGTATTTATGAATAAGGGCACTAAGATATCGATAATCTGTCTTCATCCATTGTAGGGTCCGGGACAATGTCGAGGGATTGGAGTCGAAATTTTCTTTTCAATGTCTCCATGTTACTGTTTTTCATACCCCTCATTTTTGAAATGCTTTTGGGATGAACCTTTATGGTAACCGTATCATGGGAAACCGACTTGTGTTCCATGATTTCTGTGGCTATATCCAGAAAGATTTTTGAATGGACCATGTGACCGAATGCCGGATGATACGGCCCGGCCAAAACAGCGGCGCCGCTGTCAAGATCTTCAGAAGCCTGAAGTCCCATACGGATCACCGGAATATTCTTTTTTTTGAAAAACAGGTAAAGTGTTTTGACATGAGCAACGGATCGTTCAAGAGACCAGGGACGATACGTTCCATTTTCATACCACCTGGCAAGCAAACTGTTTTTAAGGACAATCGTTGGATATATCCTGACAAAATCAGGTTCAAGTTCGCCAATTCGGTATGCTGTGGATAGAGAACCGGCCTCATCTTCTTCCGGCAATCCTACCATCATTTGCAGGCCGATTTGATAGTGCCGATCTTTTAACAGTGCCACCGCCCGTTGTGTATCAGAAGCAGAATGCCCCCGTTTGGCCATTGCCAGCACCCGATCATTCATGGACTGCACGCCGATCTCAATGGTGGAGACCGGATAATTCTTTATAATTTCAATCCGATCATGGTCAATGGTATCCGGTCGTGTGGAAAATCGAATGGCATCAATTTCTTTGTTTTTTACGAATTTTGCGGAGACATTCAAAAGGCGCTTGAAATATTCTTTTTCCAGGCCCAAAAAATTTCCGCCGTAAAATGCCACCTGAACCAGCCGATGATCATTTCCTTTATATTTGAGAAATTCATAGATCTGCCGTTCCACTTTTTCGGGAGAAACAGTGTCACGTCCAACGCCGGTAATGGATGTTTGATTGCAAAAGACGCATTGGTGCGGGCACCCGGCATGAGGTAAGAAAATCGGAATGATGAAAGGACGGCGGGTGGATATGGGATTAATCATCAGATTTCAAAAGTTCAAGACCTTTTCTGGCTGCATCCTGTTCGGCAACCTTCTTGCTTTTTCCTTCACCTTCCGCTTGAATTTTTTCAACTTTTAGCCTCACACGAAAGGTTTTATTGTGATCCGGGCCGCTTTCATGAATAATGGTGTAAACCGGCACTTTCTGGTGTTTCATCTGTACAAGCTCTTGAAGCTGGCTTTTGTAGTCATGATTCGTCGTCGACATGACAACGGAGTCGAGTAAAAAAGAGAAATGGCTGTCAATAATTCTAAATACCGCATCAAAACCGCCATCCAGATAAACGGCTGCAATAACCGCTTCAAATGTGTCTGCCAGGATGGATTGTTTCTCCCATCCTTTTGTCTGGATCTCACCTTTGCCGAGCTGCAAATACGAGCCAAGGTCCATTTCTTGTGCAATGGAAGCCAGTTGAGATTCATTAACCAAGTTGGCCCGCATCTTGGACAAATCGCCTTCTTTTAACTCCGGATAACGCTGCATGAGCATGTGTCCGACAACAAGATTTAGAACCGCATCCCCTAAAAATTCAAGCCGCTCATTATCCTGAATATCCGGTTCGAGGTTCTCGTTTACAAAGGAACTGTGTCTGAGGGATTCAACAAGAAAATCGATATTTTTAAATTCATAACAAAGTTTTTGCTGTAATTCAGAAAGATCTGTTGATGTCATGGTGATTCCTGTTTATAAACTCGAAATGAGTTTTTCGTACAATTCATAAGGGATAAAGAGATCCCCCTTACCGGACCCCATTTTTATTTCGGGATTTATTTCCCCGTGAAAATCCGTACCACCGGTGATCAATAGGTTATAGTGACTTGCGAGCCGGGAGTAATATGCAATAAGATCCTTTGTATGTCCCGGATAATAGACCTCAATCCCTTTCAAGCCCATTTCTGTCAACACGGCAATCAGATCTTCGAGAATGTCATTTTCTTTAATGCTCAAAAGAATTGGGTGAGCCAGAACAGGAATTCCTCCCGCGTTCAATATGGCTTTTAGGGTTTCTTCACATTCAAAACGAAATCGATCAACATAGGCTGGTTTGCCGTTTCCCAGATATTCGTCAAATGCCGCATTAATTGACGGGGCATAGCCTTTTTCAACCATAAGTCGAGCAATGTGGGGTCTTCCCAGCTGACTGTCCCCAGCCAAATTCCGGACCTCGTCTAATGAAATTTCAATACCCAAGCGAGAAAGCAGTTTAAGAATTTGGGGGTTTCGACTCTTTCTTGAGTCTCTCAACATTGAAAGTGTATGATTCAGGTCAGAATTATCGATATCGACGGCATAGCCTAAAATATGGAAGCTTCCAGCGCAGGAAAAAGGCGGCGGCGGTTCGGCGCTGATTTCAACACCGGTTAAAAATTTGACTGAAGGGGGAATTCCAAATGAAAGGGCGTCTTTTGAACCGTCCAGTGTATCGTGATCTGTTATCGAAATTGCCGCGATGTTAAGGTCTTGAGCAAGGGTAAGTATTTCTAACGGCGAAAGCGTTCCGTCTGATGCGGTTGAATGGATATGAAGATCGATTCTCACATGCTTATTTATAATCCAAGGGATTTTTCGAAAGCCTCTTCCTTGGTTTTGCAATCAATGCAATGCGCCGTAACCGGTCTGGCTTTAAGCCGTTTAACAGTAATTTCTTCACCGCACTTTTCACAAATTCCAAAGGTATCAGTTTCAATCCGAGCTAACGCTTTCTTAATCTTTTTGATAAGTTTGTGTTCTCTATCCCTGATACGAAGCATGAAATTACGGTCTGACTCGAGGGAAGCACGGTCGGTCGGATCCGGAAAATTTTCCTTGGGTGTTGTCATGCCTGAAACCGTGTTGTCTGCGTGGCTTAACAGCTCTTGGAGTCGGTCGTTTAAAAATTCTTTAAAATATTCGATCTCTTTTTTTTTCATGATGTAATCCTTGAACGAAAAGACGACTTATTTTTTCTGTAATTTGGCAGAATACATTATGAAAAAAATTATGTAAAGCATAAATTTGGTTTTTTCACTAAATTTTGAAAACAATAATACTATTTTATTGAAATTACGATGTTTCTTTCAAAAATCGCTCCAGCTCCTTCATGCTGTTGACATTAAATATCTGACATGGATAATCCTTGGGCAGAATTTTTTTCAAGAGTCCGGTAAGGACTTTTCCAGGT
Source organism: uncultured Nitrospinaceae bacterium (assembly GCA_964195835.1). Taxonomy (GTDB): domain Bacteria; phylum Desulfobacterota; class Desulfobacteria; order Desulfobacterales; family UBA11574; genus UBA11574. The sequence continues at coordinate 3,474 of CAXMTB010000235.1, forward strand.
CCTACTTCTATAAAAATTTCAATGTTTTCATCCATGAGCTTGCACATGGAATCGTACCACTTAACCGGGCTACAAAGCTGGCGGGCCATGATCGATTTAATTTCATCGGGTTCTTTTTCAAAATCGGCGGTGACATTGAATATCGTGGGCTTTTGGGGCGTGTTGAAAGGTATTGACTCGATAAAGTCTTTGAATTCATCTTGGGCGCCTTGTATCAAATCACTGTGCCACGCACCGCTTACTTTAAGCGGTATGGATTTTGCGCCTTGCGAGGCGGCCAATGATGAGGCCTTTTCAACAGGACCAGGAGAGCCGGTGATGACAATCTGCTTTTCAGCATTATGATTTGCAACCGCCACAACACCCTCTATCTTTGCCTTGGAAACGATTTCCTCGACCACATCTATGGAAAGCCCGATAATTGCATGCATGGCGCCTTTGTTTTTGCTTGCCTCCCGGTGCATGAGTTCACCTCGTTTAAAAACCATTCTGAAGGTGTCTTCCCGGGAGACAATATCTGATGCTCGTATGGCGCTGTATTCACCGAGGCTGTGACCCGCACAGATCTCCGGTGTGACGCCTTCTTTTTCGATGACTGTGAGACATGCCAGATTCACCGTGGTGACTGCCGGCTGGAGATTGACGGTTTGGATAAGATCTTCCATGGGACCCTTAAAGCAGAGTTTTGATATATTTATTTTTGAAATCTCCTCTGCCATATCAAAAATTTCTCTTACAACATCATATTCCTGATAAAAATCAAGTCCCATACCAACGGCCTGTGAACCTTGACCAGGGAAAAGAAATGCTGTTTTTTTCAAAGCGTCCTCCTTTCATTCATTGTAAGATTTAATTCTAATAAGCCAGAAATTGGAAAGAGAAAAGAGGAAAGAGGATGAGGGAAACCACGGATGAACACAAATATTTTGAAAAATAAGAAAGTAAGAAGGTGAGAAGATCAGAAGGTCGGCACATTTTCTTGATTCCCAAACTTCTCACTTTCTAAACTTCTCATCTTCTAATTACATTTGCGTCCATTTGCGGTTATCTAATTCCTAATTCCTATTTTCTATTTTCTAAAATTATCATTCAACAAAGCAAATCCCCTCTGGGGGATAACCAAAGTCTGGTCCTCTATGCCAGGTCAGATGCAATTTTGGCTTTGCCTGAAGAAGCGCTGCAAGAGTTTGAAGTGAACTAAAGTTTCAAG
>CAXMTB010000236.1:0-4680 GCA_964195835.1 uncultured Nitrospinaceae bacterium
ATCCACGAGTTCTTGCAGAAAAAATTTAATTATACCCGAGACGAACCCTTGTCGCGAGGCTTATCCGCCTTTGGCGGACTTTTCCGCCTCTGGTGTGATTTTTAAGCAAAAATTTAATCATACGTGAAGCGACCCTTTCTCAAAAAACAATCGTGTCACGTTTTTTTATTTATCCGCAACAAACTGTGCGACCTTCTGTGCCGCATCTTTCATATCGGCAGCGGTAATCAGATTGAGCCCGGAATCGGCCAGAATTTTTCGGCCCTCTTCCACATTGGTCCCTTCCATCCGTACCACCACAGGAACACTGAGACCGGTTTTTTCCGCCGCACTGACAACGCCTTTTGCCAGTATGTCGCAACGCAAAATCCCGCCAAAAATATTGATCAGGATTCCTTTGACATTCTCGTCACCGAGCATGATTCGAAAGCCGTTCTCAACCATCTCGGCACTGGCCCCGCCCCCCACATCCAAAAAGTTGGCCGGTTCTGCACCGGCAAGCTTGATGATGTCCATGGTCGCCATGGCCAGACCTGCACCGTTGACCATATTACCGACATTGCCGTCCAGTTTGATGTAATTGAGATTAAATTTGGATGCTTCGACCTCAAGGGGGTCTTCCTCGTCGATGTCACGGTATTCAAGAATATCTTTATGACGATAGAGCGCATTGTCGTCAAAGTCGACTTTGGCATCCAGTGCGATCACCGTCTGTTCGGCTGTGATGACAAGGGGATTGATCTCCAAAAGCGAACAGTCATAATCCATAAACAGCCGGTACAGACTTGACAGCATTGAAACAAAAGGTTTCATGACTGCCGGCGCCATATTCAGACCAAAAGCAACCTGTCGGCAGTGATACGGCTGAATTCCCATAAGGGGATCAATGTACACCTTGATGATCTTTTCAGGGGTGGCGGCTGCCACCTCTTCGATATCCATGCCACCGGCCTCACTGGCCATGATAACAACCTTCGCCGTTTCCCTGTCCGGAATGATACTCAGGTACAATTCTTTCGCGATGTTGAGTCCCTGTTCCACCAGCACTTTCCTGACGATCCTTCCTTCCGGACCGGTCTGGTGGGTCACCAGATTCATTCCGATGATATCGCCGGCAATGTCCGTAACTTCATCCATAGATCCGGCAAGTTTTACCCCACCCCCTTTGCCCCGGCCGCCGGCATGAATCTGGGCTTTGACAACAACCGGAAACTGATTCAAATTTTTGGCAATTTCCCTGGCCTCATCCGGGTTGAAGGCGACATCCCCTTTTGGAATGGGAATGTTGTATTTTTTAAACAAATCTTTTGCCTGGTATTCATGGATCTTCATTAAACCAATTCCCCCTTTTCAAAATTGTCGATTGTCGATTGTTGATTGTTGATTGAATGTTGAGAGTTGTTCAATCTTCAATTATTTCAACCGATCACACACAGCACATCGTCCTTGGCTACGGAATCTGCGCTGGAGAAATTAATGGTTTTAACGGTGCCGCTCGCAGGGGATGAAAGGGCATTTTCCATCTTCATGGCCTCCAGAATGACCAACGTCTCCCCTTTGTTTACGGCATCCCCCACCTGCTTGAGATATTTAACGATCATACCGGGCATCGGCGCTTTCATCGGCGTACCTTCAACCCCGGCAGCGGCCGGTGCAGGTGCTTCCGGCTTGGGTGGCGCCGGTGCCGGTTTAGCAGGCGCTGCAGGTTTGGGCGACGCAGGTGCCGAGGGTTTGGGTGCTGCCGGCGCGGCAACAGGGGCGGCAGGTGCCGGCGCTGAAACCGGCACTCCGGCGGGCAATTGTTGCACATAGCTGATAATCGGCGACCCACCGGGTTCTTCCACACCAACTTCAAAATATTCCTCATCCACGAACACATTAAATGTTCGAAGGGCATCGGTTTTTGGCGGCGCTTTCTTTTCCACTTTTCGGACCAGCTTACCCAGTTTGGCCAGTTTCACCAGGTCCTCCTCGGATTTAATCTCTTCCAGGGTTCGAGGTTTGACTTCGATTGGCGGATCTACCTTGCCGTATTTCCAATTCAAAAACCGCTTGCCGGTTATGGGATAAATTGCATAGGTCAGAACATCGTCCAGGTCCTGGGCAAGGCCTTCGGTATCACTTTTAGCCTGTTCAAGCTCCGGCTCCAAGACCTCGGCCGGCCTGCAGGTGATCGGTTCTTCTCCCCTTGGATATCCTGCAAGTGCTTTCTTTTGAACATCAGGATCAATGGGAACAGCCGTTTTGCCATATAAACCGTAGCACAGATCTTTAACCTGACCGGTAATCATCTTATATCGCTCATTTTCATCGTCAAAAAGAACGTTGTTGACGGTTTGTATCCCCACGATCTGACTGGTGGGCGTTACCAGCGGAATCTGTCCAAGTTCTTTTCTGACTCTCGGGAGTTCTTTGTAAACCTCATCAATCTTGTGCAAAGCGTCCATTTCTCTTAGCTGGTTGACGAGATTTGAAAGCATCCCTCCCGGTGTCTGGTGTAACAGAACACTGATATCTATGATCGACACCTTGGAATCGTCCAGCAGATGCTTGTATTTGGGCATGACTTTCTTTTCAAATATTTCGTTGATCTCCGCAAGTTGCTTAATATCGAATCCGGTGTCCCGGTTGGTTCCTATAAGTGTCATCACAAGCGGTTCAACGGCAGCATGTGATGTTCGATAGGCATACGGCGACATGCAGGTATCAATGATATCCACACCGGCCTCAATCGCCTTCAAATGGCTCATGGGTGACATTCCGGAAGTAAAGTGGCTGTGCAGGTGTATAGGAGCCTTCACCGCTGCTTTTAACGCCTTGACAACTGCATAGGCGTCATAGGGAGCAATAAGGCCCGCCATATCTTTGAGACAGATACTGTCAGCGCCCATGGCCTCTAAATCCTTGGCCTTGCTGACATAGTAATCAATGTTGTATACTTCGCCGCCCATCCGCGGCTCGGTCATGCTATAACAGATACAGCCTTGAAAATGCTTCCCATATTCTTTAATCACCTTGACCACCGTTTCAAAGTTGCGGTAATCATTCAAGGCATCAAATGTTCTGAATACATCCATTCCGTTTTCAGCCGCCCGTTCCACAAAAGCCTCGGCAACATCATCGGCATAATTTCTGTAACCCACAAGGTTTTGTGCTCTGAGCAGCATGGAAAAAGGCGTCTTTGTCATGTACCGCTTTAAGGTGCGAATCCGCTCCCACGGATCTTCATTTAAAAAACGATGCATGGTATCAAAAGTGGCGCCACCCCATGTTTCAACGGCCCAAAACCCGACCTCGTCCATCTTTTCGGCAACCGGAATCATATCTTCGGTTCTCCCCCGGGTGGCGAACAAGGACTGGTGTCCGTCCCGCAGGGACAGGTCTTGTATCTTAACGGGATTTTCAGCTGCAGGCCTCTCCTTGCTGTAATCCATGTTAGTTATTTTCACCAGGTTGTGATCACTCATCTTAATGTTCTCCCCTTTTTAATTTAATATTAATAATTGACGATTGCAATCGTCAATTATCTGAAAGTTCTCATTTGCATCAAATTACGCATCTGCATCTGGGCCTGTCGTCCGCTTGTCCCCCACAGTTTCATCGGTGCTGCAGCATAAGGTGCCGGCGACGGTGTCCCTGCAGGTGTGGCCATGGACTGAATGCAGATCGCTTCTTCTTCCGTTGTGATGTAGTTCATCACTCCAGCGATTGCAGCTGCTACTTTCTTATTGTTTTCCATTGTTTCACCACTTAAAATTGATGATTTAATATTGAAATTTTAATATTCGAAAACATGTTCCCAAAATCAAAATCGTCATTCTTCAATATTCAACATTAAATTACATCGGTATATTCCCATGTTTTTTCGGTGGGAGGGTTTCCCGTTTACTGCACATCACCTCCAACGCGTCGATCAGGCGCGGCCGGGTTTCGCTCGGTACAATGACGGCATCCACAAAACCGCGGCTGGCGGCACAATATGGATTTGAAAAGAGTTCCTCATATTCACTGATCAGTTCCTTGCGTTTGGCCTCAGGATCGTCCGCCCCTTTGATCGCCCTGCGATGAATGACATTGCATGCCCCTGCAGCACCCATGACCGCTATTTCCGAGCTGGGCCACGCAAACGCCATGTCGGCACCCAGATCCTTTGAACACATGGCAAGATAAGATCCCCCGTAGTCCTTACGCGTAACCAGAAGAATTTTGGGCACCGTTGCTTCTGAGTAGCACCAGAGAAGTTTTGCGCCATGTCGGATGATACCGCCCCATTCCTGCTCGCTACCGGGAAGATATCCCGGCACATCGGCAATGGTCAGCATCGGAATATTGAATGCATCACAAAATCGGATAAAGCGGGTGGCTTTGTCCGAAGCATTGATGTCCAGGCATCCGGCAAGAACCTGGGGCTGGTTGGCGATAATTCCGATACTTCTCCCGTTCAGTCTGGCAAAACAGATGATGATGTTTTGGGCAAAGTATTCGTGAGGCTCAAAAATCTCACCATTGTCCACGATTAAACGGATAATTTCTTTCATGTCATAAGATTGGTTGGGGTTGTCCGGAATAATGGTGTCGAGCGCCGGATCCGTGCGTCGCGGATCATCTCCGGTATTAACCATGGGCGGATCTTCCATATTGTTTGACGGCAGATAAGAGAGAAGTTTTTTGATCCGGTTG
>CAXMTB010000237.1:0-4674 GCA_964195835.1 uncultured Nitrospinaceae bacterium
AATTAATATACAGATATCATATTTTTCTGGTGTCAGGTCAAGTCCGTCTTGTTTAAGTTCAGACCTTCCACATCATTCAACAATTACAAAAATATACCTTTTCCCAGCCTTTCCAGAAGCTGCATATAATAAATCCCGGATGGCATTGGCTGTTCTTCCCTGTTTGCCAATGACCTTTCCCATATCACTCTTGGCCACCCTTAGTTCCAATACAACGGTTTGAGTACTTACAATCTCATTAACCTGTACCTGTTCAGGGTTGTCGACCAAGGCTTGCGCAATTTGGATTAATAGATCTTTCATGGGTTTGGTTTTCTATTTGGTTAATGTCCGATTTGAGACTTAACGAATGCATTTTCCTGTTGCAGGCAAAATAACTCGATTTCTATTAAGATTGTTTCTTGACCACCAGTATAGCTATTCTTTCCTTCAATATAGCATTTTCATGTTTGAGCCTTTCGATTTCTTCGTGGGCTTTCACCAGCCTTTCAGAATATGACTTAAGCAAGTTTTCAATAAATTCCTTGTCAATTTCTTCCTTTTTCCCTCGGGTGTTTTGTTCCATTCCTCTTGGCCCTCCGATGTGACTGGAAGTTTTTGAACCCATTTGTTGAAATTTTAAGAATACTGTTCAATAAAAAACACAAAACCCCACTTCTTTCTGATAAATGGGGTTCCAGTATTCATTACATAAGCTCTCCCTTTATTCGGGTTGAAGCAATAATTTTAGAATTATTTGTTTTTTCGCATATTTAACCTAAGATGTCAAGGATGTTACAAAGGTTGCTACATTGTAGCAGATAAACCTTTGTAATTGACATCCCCCCTTATAATTGAGATAAATCACTTATAATTCCAACCTAATACATGAGGAGCACCTACCTATGACCCTTACAAAAGTTCAGATCGTAGAATCAATCCAGAATCGGATTAGTTTCCCCAAGAGCAGATCTTCAGAAATTGTAGAAACTCTTTTAGAGATCATTAAAAGAACTCTATCCTCAGGTGAGGATGTGTTGGTATCAGGGTTTGGAAGGTTTTGTGTAAGGGAAAAGAAGGAACGTAAAGGCCGGAATCCTGCAACCGGTGAGGATATGATGCTGGAACCAAGAAAGGTTGTGACGTTTAAGTGTTCTGGTAAGTTGAGAAAGAGGGTTAATTCGAATTAGATGAAAGGCTTAAACAGCATCTTGGGATCGTGCCACAAAGCTAAAAAGGATACAGATGAAATATCAAAAAGGTAACATGTTCAAAAAAGGATATAAAAATATTTCTGCATTAATTTTGGCAGGCCTTCTAATCTTCATAAGTTGTAGCACTGGTAATAATTCCAAATATCTTCCACAGAAATTAGGTGAGTTGAATCTTGCTAAAGTTATTCAAAACAAAAAAGCTACTGTTATCATAAATAAAATGCACGGCAAAAAGCTTGATGACAGTGAAAATTTCATTGCCTACTATGGGAACAATAAATCAAAAAATATTCTTTACGTGAGTGTTTATGAAAATGCTGAAGAGGCTGAAACTACCACAAAGAACATGGCAATGAAAATGGCAAATGGATCATCTGTCTTTTCTCCATTAACACACAGTAAAATGGGGGATAATATTCATTTTGAGATAGAGGGAATGGGACTTAAGCATTATTTTTATCGTATTGATAATATCTTAATCTGGTGGCAGGTTGAACCTGATAAAGCAGAAACAACATTCCATGATTTGCTTAAATTTGACTTTACAACTCTGAACAACAGGATAAACCGATAACGAAAAAGGGCGACCCTTTTGGATCGCCCCATGCAAAGGTTGTGAAGATAGGTTGACCATCCTACAAAGCCCTTGCCAATTTTGATGACTTCCCCCAATGCCGTTATTAACTTCGGTGCATGTTAAAATTATGTGTAAATAAATACGGTAGACCGAAGATTAAGATGCACGTACATCAGAGAAGCCATAAATTAAGTGCCACCTCAAACTCCCTTTTTAAGTTTAACCTTTGGAGGCTCTTGGCCATCACGTGGTTTTTATTTTAGGTGTTGAAGTTGGGCGGCACTTACTTGCGTCAATTCTGATTTCAACGCATGTTTTAATTTTAATTTATTATAAAGCAGAAACCATGCCAAATTCTTCAGATAGACATATCTGATATAATCATAGATAGTTATCTTGTTCGACAATATTATCATTGCCAAACTTTATGAATAATATTCACCAATTCTGTGAAATTTATTTCATATGGTTTCTTAATTCGTATGAGAAATGTTTTAATGTGGATATCAATAAATGAATCTAAAATGGAACATGCTTATCAGAAAATGAGCATTAGGAAATTTTGATGTATGTTCTGGTATAGGCTAAAATATCTTAGAAGAATCTGTGTGCAAGATTATGCATATATGTCATCCTGTTATACAGGGTCATGGGGTGGGGTCAAAATTTTACCCCCTCCCGGGGTAAGATTCTTTCCCTGAGGTTCCTTTGAATACACGGTAAAAGTGGGGAGAGGCTGGGGAGAGGGACAAAAGACAAAAAAGAAGGATTTGCAAGAAGCCCTGCAAATCCTTGAAATAATTGGTGCCGAGGGACAGAATCGAACTGCCGACACGGGGATTTTCAGTCCCCTGCTCTACCGACTGAGCTACCTCGGCATGACCTTGAAAAAATCAAGAATTATTAGACCTCCTTTTTTTTGTCAAGATATTTTTTGGATCATATCACCAAAAAGATATTGCAGCAAAACACAAGCTGCAACGGTGGCTGTTTCGGCTCTTAATATTCGAGGTCCTAATCCGACGGTGGTAAATCCACGATCCCTGGCTTTTTCAATTTCCTTTTGGGTAAACCCCCCTTCGGGTCCGATAAGGGCAAAAACAGTATTAATTTTACTATCGGATCCCAGCAGGTTGGCATGAACAGGCTGTAATTCATCTTCCCAGAAAGCGACCTTAAGGTCGCAAAACTGACCCAGATTCAACATTTCTTCAAAGGATACGGTTTCACCAATTTTCATTATACACCCTCGTCTGCATTGTTTGAGGGCTTCTTTTGCAATTTTTCCCCAGCGTTTCGTGCGTGTTAAAAGCTGCTTTTTATCAGGCCTGGGGACAGATCTCTCGGCAATAAAAGGTATCCATTTTATGATACCGAGTTCACTGAGCTGCCGGACAAGGCCATCCATTTTTTTTTCTTTTAAAAACGCCTGTGCAACAATAATTTGAAGCGGCGATTCCGCAGTTGACGGAAAGCGGCGAATAAGCGACACTTGAACTCTTCCGAAAGATAAATCAACGATTTTGGCTTCGTATTCAAATCCTTTACCGTCGAATAGCCCGATTTTATCACCGGGCTTCATGCGCAAGACAGTCTTTATATGTCTGGCATCTGGACCGGTAATATTTAATATTGAGTCTTCATGTTCCGATGGTTTAATGAAAAAGTAGCGCATACGGCTTTTTACAACTCAAACAGGTCGGCTGTAAATCATTTTTTTGTATGCTTTTCCTTAATAAAGTCGTGTAACGATTTTATTAAACTCCCGCAGGTGAACCCTCCAGCTCGCCTTTTGGGTGAAAATTGATGAGAAAAAACAGATCATCATCCGATATACCATTCGGGTAAAATGAAAGATGATGTGTTTTTCCTTAAATCCTCTTCAACTAAACAACCTAAAGATTCTCATTAATTTTCATTCAAAATTCAGGTATTAGTATCTTGACACGCTTTATGCCATGTGTTAAATTTTCGTGAATTATAGGGTGTTTGTTTAAAAATGAAACTTTTTGGCGAACGGGAGAGCGGATATGACTGAGCCAAATGAATCAGACAAGAAAAACAATGAAACCGAATCCACGAAAGACGAAGCGATCATAGAGCTTGAGGAAGAGGCAACAGAGGAGCCAAAAGGCGACGAAGAAATTATCGATCTCCTAGAAGCTGCCGAAGAACAGAAACCTGTGGAAGATGAAGCAATCATAGAGCTTAAAGAAGAGGCAGCAGAGGAACCAAAAGGCGACGAAGAAATTATCGACCTATTAGAAGCTACCGAAGAACAGGAACCGACGGAAGATGAAACGTTTATAGATTTAACCGTAAAAATCAGCGAAACTCCCCGGGAAATCGAAGACATTGGTGAGCCTATTTCGGAGATGGCCGACGTTTCGCATGAATTCGATGATATCGATGAATTAGACGACGACCTTATAAAAGAAACCGTTGATTTTACTGATGAATTTGATACGGACTCGATAATAGATGAGTCGTTGGATGATGATTTTGCTGATTCACTGGGCATTGAACTCGATTCTAAAGAAGATATTTCAAAGGATCTTTTTGAGCCTGGCAGTATAACGGACGAAAAAATAGAGGCAGCTTTGGAACGTGTAATTAAAAAGGTGTTTTACGAAAAGATCGACGGTCTTCTTGCAGGGGCAATCGAAAAAACGGTTACAAGGGAAATAGAAAAATTGAAAAAGGCACTGCTTGAAGATTCACCTGACAGTGAAAAATAATTGTTACATTTTGACGAGATTTATATTCTGCCTGACTAATCTGATTACAGCTAAAAATGAAATGAAAAAGAACCGGGGATTATTTAATAATCCCCTTTTCAATTTGATTCATATTTATCCAAATATAACTCACATTAAGGAGTAAAACTATATGAGTTCCAATCTT
>CAXMTB010000238.1:0-4670 GCA_964195835.1 uncultured Nitrospinaceae bacterium
GGTGAATTGCTGCGAACCATCGGTTTTTCAAGCTCTCCAGGTTTAATTCGAGTATTGGCTATTATACCCGGTATATCCGGGATCATTTTTGCTATCGCTTCAATTTGGATGTTAATAGCTATGGTTATTGCGGTAAGACAAGCTCTTGACTATCAGAGCACATTACGTGCTGTAGGTGTTTGCATCATTGGCTGGGTTATTCAAGCAATAATCCTTATGATTTTGTTTGCTGCTTTAGGGGGTAGTCATTAAAAACTAATTTTTAATAATTGTCACAGCTCTCCTAAGATGGCGCCCAAAAATATCTGCGATTTGCGAAATAAATCATATGTGATGTTAATAGGATGACGGGTGCTGATTGAGGCACGAAACCTTGACCGGAAAACCGGAATTAGGGGAAAGTGACAAACACAAGATGTAGGGTCGGGGGCAAATCTGGATTCGGCAATAATTTTTAACAAGAGCGATCGATATCTAAATAGTATCACAACCTGTTGACATTACAAAATATTTCATGTATTGGCAAGTTGTCTTGAAATTTAGTTCGAGTCCGTGACAGGGAGCTACTGCGGACTCGAAATAATTAAATACCCGCTCCTATGTATGTCAATACGCTTAATTTTTGTGATATCATATGGGTGGCTCTTAATAGGTTTTCACAGTAAAGGCCCTAATTTATTTCTACGAACCACAATATATAGTATAAGTTCATTTTGCCGATTATTTTATGGCACTGATTGATGCCCGCCTTTTTGATCGAACTTCCCAAAGTGACATTCAGGTTCTAAATCTTAAGTCTATACAATCAAAAGTTTTGAATACATTCCAAATAAAATTTATAAATCAGAGCCGCATTGGCAAATTACTTTTTTCCCCTGAATATTGCAAAATCACATTTAATGGTAATATTAATCACATTGAAAATTTAAAAGGGGAATTATAGCCTGATTTCGTAAAACTGGCGTTTAACAAAACTTTAAAAACGTTCAGAACTTTAAAAATGTTCAGATAAGACTTTTTTACAATCAAAAATTATATTGGAGGATAATGAATGGCCTTTGAAACCAAAGAGCAAGTTTTAGAAAAAGTACTTAGCCAAGACAAGCCCAAATGCCCTCACTGTGGGGCAGAAATGACAATTTGGGAAGTTCCCCCGTTTAGCTTCAGCGACGGTCTCGGCTGGGGAACGCCTTATCTGTTTATATGTTTCAACGATGAATGCTCCTTGTATGTTCAGGGATGGGAGAATATGGAGGAAAATTATTCCCAATGTGCATCTTACCGGAGCATGAACTATCCGGGTACAAAACAGTTTGAATGCATCCCTGTTTTCAGTCCCGTGGGAGGTACCGGGCAAATCATTGACGAACAGATTTTGGCGGAGCAGGAAATACTAAAAGAAAAAACCAAGAAAGGATTTTCCATTCTTGCGGGTGCCTACGTGGACAAAGACCACGTTACGGTGGTCAGAATGCTTCTCGATGGAACCGAACCACAACGGGTCCGGCTAAAGGCAGCGGAAATGATCGGTGATATTGGAGTGCTTGAAGCCATAGAACCGATTAAAAGTGCCAGATTCGGCAGTGAAATCACCCAGAAAAAGGTCGATGAATCTGTGAAAAAGATTCATGAACGGTTTTTCACCCGCGAATGTCCTTTTTGCGCGGAAATCATAAAAAAAAGAGCAAAAATCTGTAAGCATTGCGGGCAGGATGTCGCAGGGAAATAGCGTGTTACCCTAATTGAGCGAAAGCCGATGAAGGCGCCTTGAGCACAGCGAAATCCCGCCTAAAGCGGTGATTTTTTTCGTTATAAAGGGCTCGCAGTAGACGACGGAGGTATATCACGCTTTGTAGAGCGGAGCTTCGCCCTTGATGCCTCTCGTAGTGAAACGAAGATCCCGTTGTCGGGGAAATCTGGCGCATCCTATACTTTCGCTCAATTAGGGTGTTATTTTAGGATTTTGTGGGGTCTGGCAAAAAACGTTTGGCGTCTATTCTTTTTGCATCGATCCAGAGTCCTTCCAGATCATAGAAGGCACGAACCGGCTCATAAAAAACGTGAATGATGACATGACCGTAATCGAGCAAAACCCAGTGCCCTTCTTTTTTCCCCTCAACACTCAGCGGTTTTATGGCGTGTTTTTTTAGGTTTACCTGTATATACTCCGCAATGGCTGAAACCTGACGGTTGGAACGACCGCTGCAGATGATAAAGATGTCGGAAACAGAAGTTAGTCCTTGAACATCAAGCACCACCAGGTCTATTGCTTTTTTTCCCATAACGGCGTTGATGTAAAGATCAAGAGTAGGGTCCAAGGAAGTGCCGGGCGTATTTGTCATAAATAAAGTCCTTTGGCTTTTATAAAATCTTCGATGATTTCTGGCACCAGTCGTTTAATTGAGCGCCCTTCTTTGATACGTTTTCGAATTGTTGTTGATGAAATATCCACAGGCGTGACATTAAATACACAGACCGGTTGCTTTTTATCATGCATGAAAGTCGATTGAGTAAAGGAAAATGTATATCCTTTTGAGATCTTGGATTGAAGATAATTTTTTAGGGATTTCCATTCCAACTTGGCGCTGTTTTCTTCGTTAATGGTTCGGGACATAACAATAAAGGGGATGAGTAAAAAAAGGTCATTATAGGATTTCCAGGTATCTATTTCTAAAAAGGCATCCAGTCCCACGATGAGATAGAGTTCTGTATTTTCCGATGAAATCGATTTAAAATGGCGAACCGTGTCAATGGTGTAGGAAGGGCCCGAACGTTTCAGCTCAACATCTGAGATCACAAAATTCGGATCATCTGAAAATGCGAGTCGAATCATTTCAAGACGGTCTTCGGCATCCACCACGCCGTCCAGTTCTTTGTGAGGCGGAAGCGCAGACGGAATAATCAGAATTTTATCCAGGCCAAATCCCGCTTTAACCTCCCGAACAATCTGGATATGTCCCAAATGAATCGGATTGAACGTACCTCCAAAAAGTCCTATACGTCTCAAAAATTCCCCGCTATTTTTTTCATTGAAAACCCAGCCCTCTGAGCCAAGTCAGGGATAAATGGACCTGCCTTGGATTTTGTATCTAAAAATACAAATTCCAAGCACCAAATTACAAATAAATCTCAAATTCCAATAATCAATGACTAAAACCTTCCAAGACGAGACATTGTTTGGATTTTCGAATTTTGGTCATTGGAATTTGTTTGATATTTGGAAGTTGATATTTGGAATTTCAATAAGTCAATGAACATTAAACAAAGCAAATTCCCTCTAATTATGACCAAAGCATAGTCCACTTGACCAAGATATTTAATTGTCTGAGCTATGTTCTTATCTGCCCATCCCCGAACACGACAAACTTGGTGGTGGTCAGTTCCTCCACCCCCATGGGGCCAAAAGCATGGAGCTTTGAGGTGCTGATACCGATTTCCGCACCCAGGCCAATCTCACCACCGTCATTAAACCGTGTGGACGCATTGACCAGCACCACTGAAGAATCGGTTTCACGGACAAAGCGTTTGGCCCGCTTATAATCGCGCGTCACAATGGATTCCGTATGTTTTGAACCATATTTTGAAATGTGAGAGATGGCTTGATCCATGTCTTCGACCACCCTGACAGCCAGGACAAGATCGAGATATTCTTCCGGCCAGTCTGCTTGTTCGGCTTTTGATGCATACGGCAGGATTTGACATGTTTCAGGACAACCCCTGATTTCAACCCCTGCGCTTGTTAGACGTTTTGCCATTTGCGGCAAAAATTCTTTTGCGATGGATCGATGCACAAGCATGGTTTCCATGGCATTGCACACCCCCGGTCGCTGAACCTTGGAATTAAAGCAGATTTCTTCGGCCATATTAAGGTCTGCGCCTTCGTCCACATACACATGGCATACACCTTTGTAATGTTTCAGTACCGGTATGGTTGAATGCTCAACGACAAAACGGATCAACCCTTCTCCGCCACGGGGGATAATCAAATCGATAAATTCTTCCTGATTTAGAAGAATGTTGACCGCTTTTCGGTCTCTGATGGGGACGAGCTGGACGGCTGTTTCAGGAAGGCCGCAATCACCGAGAACCTGTCCGATGATGTCGGCCAGAGCCTGATTCGAATAAAGCGCTTCAGACCCGCCTCGAAGTATGACGGCATTGCCGGCCTTCAGGCAAAGGCCGGCGGCATCGATGGTCACATTGGGCCGCGATTCGTAAATAATGCCGATGACACCCAGCGGTATCCGCATTCGTGTGACTTCCAGACCGTTTGGCCTCAGCCAGGACTTGCTTGTAGCGCCCACGGGGTCATTGAGTCCCGCAACCTCCCGCAAACCTTTGGCCATGGCGCTAATGGTTGCATCCGACACCGTGAGTCGGTCGATCATGGCATTGGAAAGCCCCATTTCTATTGCACGGTCAAGATCCTTTTGGTTGGCTTCTTTGATACGTGATGCATTTTTCTCAATTTCACCGGCCATGCCGAGCAGAACAGCATTTTTTTGATTCGAAGCGCACTTGGCCATCTGTGTGGCAGCCGCCCGGGCTGCTTTGGCCATGTTTGCAATTGTTGTTTCCATTGACATTGCATTTTCCTTAGCACATGTATTCGTAAATACGGTTACGTATTTATAACTTGGTTTTTTTCATTCTATGTATGCAAAAGTTAA
>CAXMTB010000239.1:0-4649 GCA_964195835.1 uncultured Nitrospinaceae bacterium
TCTCTGCTTGCACCCATTTCGGCAGGACCGTTGCCCACGGGATGTTGCTATATCTTAAATGTTAAGTGAAATTTAATAAAATCGCTGTGAACTCCTATCAATTAGGCACTTAAAGCAAGATGTGCTTGTGGAGGCCTGATTTGCGCGAAGTTAACAAAAAAAAGCCTCCCTGTGCGTATCCACGCAATTTTAAGCAACGCTGGTTGGTTACAGCGAAGTTGTTTTTATCAGGGAGGCTAATCATCCAATAGCAAAATTTCCAGACAATGTCAAATATTCAATGATAACAGTAGGTTAAAATAGTTCTAGACTTTTTATTGTAATTACAGTATCTTACGGAGGCCTCCGGCAGTCAATTAATACTGCACGGAGGTGACTTGTGAATTACAGTAAATTTTCAAGCTGGATTTCAAAACAGATTAAAGTTTCAAAAGGGCTTAAACCCGCTATTACTATATATCTTATTTTTCTTATGGCTTCTTCAAGAACACATACTCTAACAGCCGCCGCAAGATTTTCAGGCTCATCCAAATCCAGATTTCATTATTTTTTAAACAATAACGCTGACAAAGCTGTCTATACTCTGCGCGAATTGTCAAAAAAACAAGCTCGTCAATTTTCTAAAATAAATAAAGGATTATCTACCGGCAAACTTCCATGGGATATTGCAATCTTAGTTGACGCTACATTTCTTAACCGATCAAGCTTACACACTGACAATTCTAAGCGCTTTAATCACGGCAAAGGATTTGTTGTCGGTCACCAATGGACAAACATTGTCCTACAAATTAATGATAAAGTGATCCCGTTGCCTCCAATTGCTTTTTATACCAAGAAATATTGCAAACGAAACGGTATAGAATACCAAACTGAAAACACACAAGTAGCCCAATACCTTAGCCAGTTATCTCTTGAAGAATATATCGGGGCTCATGACCCTGAAAAGGTTGTTGTCCTTGCTGACAGCGGTTATGATGATCAAAAAATTCAAAAAGCAATAGCAGCCAAGAATTGGAAATTCATCATCGCTTTAAAATCAACAAGAGGCGTAAAAACTGAAAAAGCCTATCGCACTACAAAAAAAACAGAAGACTGGAAATCGGTAACCGTAACCTTCAAAAATAATCGCAAAACCGGGTGGACAACCATTCGAGCACCAAAGAATGGTGGAAAAAAGAAGTGGATGGAGTTCCGCGTCAGACAGATCACAGGCTACCTTAAAAACTTCGGCAAAGCTCAACTGATTTGTTCACAATTCAAAACAAAATCCAATAAAGGAAAAAGAAAACACCTCGCATGCAATGATTTGAAGGCAACACCCAGACAGATCGTCATTGGTTATCGGCTCCGATGGGCAATCGAAATATTTCATAAAGAAATAAAAATGTTTCTGGGCTTTGAAGATGTATCGGCAAAGTATTTCAGTTCTGTCATATCACATGTTCACTGGGTTTATTGCGCCTACATTCTATTGAATTCGTCTCCACCGGGATTTTCTATAGGGGTGAAATCTATGGCGGAAAAACAATTAACGGTTAACAAGATCATCGAGAACAAGGGATTGTCTGCGGTAAACCAACTCCTGACACAAGCTAAAGGCACACAACGATTGAAAGCCCATATCAAAAAGGCTCTCAATGGCCGTAGCAGCAGTAAACGCCTTGTGTTATGCGGCTTGCCGGGGTTTTAGATGAATTTCGTTTAACATTTAAGTTATTGTTCTATCCCTGAATTTCTTGCAGGCACCAGGAAACAGGATTTATCATAAAGGAAAAAACCATCAAGAACGATAAGAAGAATTGCGGTCTGTTTAAAGATGAGCTGGCCAGAACAGTGCTCAACTCACTGTCCGCGCACATCGCCATTTTAAATCAAGACGGTGTCATTGTGGAAACCAATACCGCCTGGCGAAACTATGCAATTAATAATGGCATGCCAGAGAGCTACGACTTCAATGGTATGAATTATCTGCAGATCTGCGACGCGTCCAAAGGAAGTGATGCCAACGATGCCGGCAAAGTGGCTGAAGGTATCAGAGCTGTCATCCAAGGTGATCTGACGGAATTTCTTTACGACTATCCCTGTCATTCAAAGGACGGTCCTCACTGGTACTATATGCGGGCGATACGCATGTCCGGCGACGGTCCTATACGAGTGGTGACCAGCCATGAGGAAATTACGGCCTTAAAACTTTCGGAGGAGGCTCTGAGAAAGAGCCAGGCAGAGCTTACAGAAGAGAAGCAAAGTCTCGAGGAAACCAATATCGCCATGAAAGTGCTGCTAAAACAGCGCGAAGAAGATAAACTCGAGCTGGAGAAAAAAGTATTAAACAATGTCAAGGATCTTGTTTTACCCTACGTCGAGAAGTTAAAGAATTCCCGCCTGGGGGCCAAGGACCGGACACTGGTTGAAATCGTCGATACCCATCTGCAGGATATTATATCTCCCCTGCTTCAGCGGTTTGTCAATGCCAAAATACTGCTGACGCCCCAGGAGATGCAGGTGGCCTCTCTGGTCAAAGACGGCAAGACCAGTAAAGAAATCGCCGATGTGTTAAACGTTTCCGAAACTACGGTCAATTTCCATCGCAAAAATCTGCGGGTTAAATTTGGCCTGAGAAATAAGCGGACCAACCTGCGCTCCTATCTGATGTCCATTTCATAGTAACAGTTTTTACCTATCACAAGACCACGATTACTCTCCCATTGTGCTTCCTATAATTATGGATAGATTAGAGTTGGGTCTCGATATGACCCATTCCCAAAGGACTTGATGGTAACGATCCGGCTGGACGCAACTGTGGGAAAAGCGGAGAAAAAAGCTGGGTTGGCCAGATTTGAAATCGAAAGGATTTGAAAATGGAATTAAATCGAATAAACACTGACAGTATTGTGGACATGATATTTCATTTGAAGTGGAAAAGCGATGCTGCAAATCATACGGACTGCTACCAGGCCAGCCGGATCAATCTCTGGCGAGATTATCTTCCGCCGTTTCTAATTGACGAAATGAGAGGAAAACAGGCCGGTGAAAAAATAGAAGCTCGTCTTAGATCCGATGATTTTCTGCCCGCATTCGATAATCAAAATATATTTCAGATCAAACGCGGTCAGTTTGATGGTAGGCTCAATACGGATGAGGCCCCAACGCCTGGGGTCGGCCGATTCTATCCCAAGGGCATTTTGAAGAATGTTGCCGGGGTGTTCAACGCCAATGTCCAGCCATTCAGATGCGCACAACTAAACAATGGAAATATAACCGTGGACTTCAACCACCCTTTGGCAGGGAAGGAGCTCGTTTTTTCCTCGGTTATAGGAAAAGTTGCAGCCAAGGATACCGAGCGGGGCGGCAGCAGTGTCGACTGGATGGCGGAATTAGCAAACGGTCCCGGCATGCAGGGACGATGGCAAAGCCATAAGACAGATTTTTTTCCTGCTGACGCGTTTCGCCGGGAGGATGAGACGCCTGATTCGAGATTCTACAGCGAGCCACGTTATGTGCAACACATCGATGATACCGCCATTGAGATCGTCAAAAATACATATGATCGGTTTTTGAAAGATGACATGGATGTGTTGGATCTGATGAGCAGCTGGCAGTCCCATCTTCCTGACAATTTGAATTTAAGGCGCCTTGCCGGGTTAGGGCTCAATGAGAGCGAACTCAAAAAGAATGTCTGCTTGAGTGAACCGGTGGTTCAGGATCTGAATGCGAATTCCAAACTTCCATTCGAATCCCATAGCTTTGATGCGGTGGTTTGTACGGTATCGGTTGAATACCTGATTGATCCGCTGGCGGTATTTCAAGAGGTTTCCAGGATATTGCGAACTGATGGTTATTTCATCCTTACATTTTCCAATCGTTGGTTCCCAACCAAGGCAATTAAAATCTGGAAAGAGCTCCATGAATTCGAGCGCATGGGTATGGTACTCGAATACTTTATTGGCTCCGGCGGTTTTAAAAACCTTCAGACTTATTCGATCAGGGGGCTGCCGCGTCCGTTCGATGATAAATATTTTCCTGATTTGATATACTCAGATCCTATTTATGCAGTCTGGGGGCAAAAATCGCAACTAAATTGAGAAAAACCGCTTAATTGGGTGGTTATTTGTTAATGCTTATTTGATTGGGGTTTTTAAAAATGACTTGTAAAATGCTGGTAATATTATTTTTGGTGGCATTAATTGTCCCGGGATGTACAGGCATTCCGAAGGGTTTGCAGCCGGTATCTGAGTTCGATGGGAACAGGTACTTGGGAAAATGGTATGAAATCGCGCGTCTCGACCATTCTTTCGAAAGAAACCTCAGTAATGTAAGCGCGATCTATATTGACTCACTTTTTAACCAGAGCGCCCACCTTTTTAACGTAGGCGACAATATCACATTTTCTCTCCAGACCGGAGGCCGCCATGTAGCGGGTTTTGCCGAAAATCGTCCGTTCGGTCCAGGCGCGGTCATGCACCCCGTAAATCCAGGCCACGCCCGTGTATGAATTGGGGTCCCTTCCGTCCAGAAAGTATTTGTTGTTGAGGGTCAGGTTCGTGCGGAATGCTTGTTGCGGCGTTTTCGACCATTCCAGGATTTTCTTGCCCCAGTACATGCGCATGTAATTGTGCATAAAGCCGGTATGCTTCATTTCCAGCATGCTG
>CAXMTB010000240.1:0-4621 GCA_964195835.1 uncultured Nitrospinaceae bacterium
TATCCCTTCCACCCGCCACCACCATGAGTGGCACAACGGCAAGGGCTATCCTGATGGGCTCGTTGGCGACAATATTCCATTGTTTGCAGCAATAATAAGCATAGCAGATGCATTTGATGCTATGACTTCAAACCGGCCTTACAGGAAGGCCCTCTTTAAAGAGGAAGCGTTGCGCAGGATTGCTCATATGTCAGGAACACAGTTCCGTCCGGAACTGGTTGAGATTTTCCTTGAACTGATGGAAAAGAACCACGTCCAGGATGCGCCACTCTCTGTTGTGAGGTTCGCCTGATGACTAATCTTCGCAGGTTAAAACTGCTTGTATTTATTAGTATGCTCTTACCCATCGTCATGTCCTGTGCGGAAATGAAAAGCTGGATTTCACCAAAAAATTCTGTTCAGACGTCGGCTCCTGTCAAGGATTCTTCACAGACATCCGGTCAAACATCCGCGCAAGCTGCCAATCTGGCCAAAAAACATAAGGATTTTTCCCAGACATCCAGTCAAACACCCGCGCAAGCTGCCAACCCGGCCAAAAAACATATGGAGGCAGGTGAGTATCAGAAGGCGATTGACGTATACAATGTCGAGGTCCAAAAGCACCCGCATGATCTATCTCTGGCGAGAGAGTATGTGAAGAGCATCGAGAATATAGCATCAGCCGCCGACAAGGCGTTAGCTAAGGAAGACTTTGCATCCGCTGGCAGGAACTACGATGTTCTGCTGAAAAACTACGCGCACTTCAAGGGGTTTGACAAGGAGCTCTCATTCAACAGCATCTATCTGAATGAAAAACTGAGTTACTGCAAGAAGGCTATTTTCAAACAGGGATTTCAGGAATACCGAAAAGGCAACCTCAGCGAGGCGATTGAACTGTGGCAGGATCTCCTTGTCATTGACCCTCAAAATACAGACATCAAAAAAGCGTTGAGGACAGCTACGTTGCAGCAGAAGAACCTACAAGGAAAATGAATAGGACTTAAAAGCAACTACCGGCGATATTGAACTCCTGAAGCCATTCTTAAAATTCAATCTGTCTAAAGGCCTCTCTTCCCGCTTAAGAGATTTTTCCTGAAAGCAGGCTTCGGAAGGATAATCAGAGTCCCTGATGGAATGAAAAGCATAAAATCATAAATGTCCCCATTGTTCCCCCTAAAATCATAGGATGTCCCCATTATTCCTTGTATGTGAGTTTCTTTTTAAATATATCTATTTGGATATTTGCTATAGAATATTATGGCGTAAAAGAACGCCGGCTGTGACAATCCTGGCAGGTGATGGGTAAGGTGTCTGCTTCCTGTTTGTTGATACGTCGGTGGCAGCCCATGCATTGACGGTGGTAGGCAGTTTTAAGATCTATGGACGCCTCTTTTGAATGGCAGGAGGCACAGCTGGCACTTTCATCATCTTCTAAATCATCTTCATCCAGAACATTTTCGCCATTTTGATAATCATGGTGACAGTCCAGGCAATCATATGAATCCATATGGTTTTCGTGAGAGAAATAGACTGCCGGTCGGCTTTTACTGTGGTAGGACGCTTTGTTCTCAATATAGATATCAGTGTCCTGGGCATATAGGCTCGAATAGCTCACCAAATAAGGGATAAACGTGGCCAACAGGAAATGGGCGGTAAATACCAGGCCTGCATATATTCGAATTTTGTTCAAACTATTTGTCATACGTCTTATAAACCCCCTGAGAGCGACAAATAGAACGCGCCAGAGAAATCATTTCCGGAATATTAAGTCCGATGAAGCAGTAGCAGCGCTCGCAGAGAACACATTTATTCCAGATGGTATCCACCATGTTTTCCAGATCCTGGCGCTGTACCTTACCTTTTGCCCGGTAAAGCTTTCCTAAAGAAAAAAACACTTTATGAGAAGGGATATAAGAAGCGTCGCGGTTGTTGACATACAAAAAACAGCTTTTTGCACAGTTGCTGCACCTGGCGCAGTACCGCAACATCATCTTCATCTGCGTTTTTTTTTGGTCGAGCATATAGCGGATATACCGAACATCGACGTCGTTCCCCTTTACTGGTTCGGGGAGTTTTTCCAACTTACGATCTGTCTTCCAGGCTCTCGAACCACGCAGCAAATTCAATTCGCCTCGCAGAGATACTCGACCGAAAAAGAAAAATATCAGGTGACCGAGCTTGGTATAGAGTAGGGCGATCAGCATCAACTGTCCGCTGATCATATGGCAGATGATGACGGTCCGAAAGTTAAACCACTGGTGGTATGCCATGAACCCGGTGACAAAAGGTGCGGCTGTGGCAAGAATGGCCACATAATCTCTAAAAATAACCGGAAATCTCATTTTGGCCGAAAATGCGCGGCGGATCAGATAATAGAGCGAAACGACGATGACGAAAATGGTCAGCACATCCATTGTCTTTTCGGGGATGGAGGAAAAGCTGAAACCCCAGGAAAGATCCAGCAGCACATTGTGGCCTTCGGTAAAGAAAATGGCAGCCACGATAATGGCATGGTAAACCGCAGTAATCCATATGGCAAAAGGCATCATGCTGAATACGCTGTTGCGATAGTGGGTGCGTGCTTTGCGGAGTTTTTGTGGCATTGACTGGATATGTTCACGGAAACCGAACTGAAGGGTTTGACGGATGCCATGTGCTGTTGTTTGGGGGGGTAAACGGAATGTGGCCAGGAAAAACTGTCCTACGCGATATACCAGGCAAGCCGTAAACAGGATAAACGTGCCGGTCATTACCGGCCCACGAATCAGTTCGTACAGATCCCACTTCATTCTATACCCATCCTGAAGGGGTGTTTAAGTTGGTTGTTAAAACTCATTTGCGTTTGTCTACCAATGCGATTTTGGAATGTTTTTTTGACAAGGGTTATATATAGTTATGCGTAGCCATCTTGAACAACGGTGCGTTGGACCTGATTCTGCCAGCCGATCGGTGTCTTTATGTGATGAATGCAATCCAGGCGGTTTTGAACGCTCAGCCGTTCGTAGACCTCCACCCAGGCACAGGCTACAGTTTGACTCACTTCGCAGAATCCTTTGTTAACACCACCGCAAGGCCCGTTGAAAAGCCCCTTGGCGCATCGCGTAATCGGGCAAATTCCGCCGGTGTATCCAATGATGCAGTCCCCGCAGGCCCGGCATTTTTCTTCATAAATGCCGACATCCCGATCGATACCGATGGCTATTGTATTGACGGCAGGAAAGACCGGAATACTCGGGTAAGTTTCTGCCAGCAGCTGAACTCCGGCACCGCAGGCCATGGAGAGCAGGCAGTCAAACTGCTTGACGATCTCCTTGATCTCGTCGACATACAGGGGACGGCACTGGCGCTCCACCGTATAACTTTCAATTTGAATGGATCTCCCGACTTCCAAGGCCAATTCGGCGTTTAAAACATTTACCTCTTTTTGACCGCCGGCCAGGCAGACAGAGACGCATCCACCGCACCCAATGTTAAGAACCTTATGGTAGGGTTCGATGAGTGTCTTAATCTCGGATATCGGTTTTTTTTTTGCTTTTACCATGTACTATTCCTTCTTCATAATTGAAGAATGCCATGATGCGGCACTTCATATCAGCAAAAAAGCTATTTAGAATAAAAATAACTTGAATTGATAAAACTCGCTTTTTGAAAGCGGATGTAACATGTTAAGAATCAACAACTTATCGCCTAAACCTTCAATTACCGAAAATTCATCATTTCTAATCGAAATGAAATAAGGGATATCTTGCCATAAACCAAACCACTTACAACAACAAATTATATATAGATATCATACCCTTATGGTTTTAGGCGATGTTGACTGACAAGCTTTTTACAATACCACATTGTAACATGTCAAGATCTTTTTATAAACAAGGAGAAAGAGCCGGATTTCGAACAAAAAGGAAATCCCTGGAAGTGAGCAGAGGTTGGATGTTCCAAAGGTTTCACAAAAGAGAATTAAGAATGGGGATATAAATGGCATGTGGGGAATAAACGGAACGTCTATGATTTCATGCGTTTTAATCAATTTTTTAATTGGAGGCGTTACGGATCTCGGGAAGGTTTCTATGTATTCGGGGACTGATGAATATAAGCATATTATATGGGTCCAATCCCAGAGGGTGAAATGAGCGAAGATCACAATAATACAATACTGCGGGTGGGGTTAGAATTTTGCTGAAAAATATTTAAAACTGCACAGAAAATTGGGCATTCTAAGGACTCTATCATCACCAATATAGTTTGGCATGGACAATAAACTATTGAAATTATGTCATAGGTCACATCTTATTTTGTGATTAAACATTATCAATAATCCATTTGAACTGCAAGCATGACCACTTGATATCATTATAAATTATCACATTAATCACTAATCAAGACTTGACCCCGTTACCTATGACTTGTTGGGATATTTGCCTGCAGACGGACTGCCGGTTAACTCGTTAACTACGATAGATGTTAATATTGGTAACCCATTATCAGCGCAAGTAATTAATACCAACTCTAAACCATATCTAATCGCTACTCCTGAAACCCCTTTCTTATATCCAAGGGTCTTTAGAACTTCTCTATAAGACAAAGTATTTTTTGTATCATTCGCTTTTGCAATGCATAATTCATAAATTTTTCTTGCTTG
>CAXMTB010000241.1:0-4593 GCA_964195835.1 uncultured Nitrospinaceae bacterium
AATCGAGAAATTCCTGTCCCAGTCGTCTTTTTACAAATTCAGAAATGCTTTGATAATATCCCTCATGAGATTTTCTCGAAAATGGTTCGGCCAAAAGACGCAACTTAGCTTTAGGTGAAAACAGTTTTGTTTTTAAAAAAGCTGTCGGATTGGTCGGCAGTGCATGAAGTTGATTATCTTTTAAAATATATCTTTTATTAGCTTTCTCCAAAGCATAAATCATTTCGCCTTTAAGACCTACTTGCTCAACAATCTGTCCGATTAATGGTGTCGTTTCCAATCCGCTGTTAGGTCCATAATCAATCAGAAACCCATCTTCACGCCGGGTAACCATTGACCCGCCGGGCTCTTTTTTTGACTCAAGAACTGTTATCTCAAATCCCTTTTTATTTAACCAAAAAGCAGTTGCAAGCCCTGATATGCCTGCGCCAAGAACTGTAATGTTGATTGTGTTCTTATCCATTTATTTCAACAGGTTCTGATTCGACAACGCTTTGTATTTGAAGCGCTTGAACGGCTAACTCTTTAAGAGCTTCAACAAATATTTTTGAATTGTTCAATCCTTTCATTACAATATAATTTTCGATGTTTACTTCATCGGCAACCATCCTGTATTCAATGTCGAGTTCAAACAAGGTTTCAATATGATCGGATACAAAACTAATCGGAATAACGAGTAATTGTCTTTTTCTTTTTGCAGCCAGCTCTCTAATCATTTCATCGGTTGACGGTTTAAGCCATTTGGCAGGGCCGACTTTGCTTTGAAAGCACAAATGGTATTCATGCGAAAAATTGCGAGCTTTCATCACACACGCAATCGTTTTGTTTATTTGCTTTGGATATGGGTCCCCTTGTTTGGCCAGGCTTTCAGGCAGACCATGAGCACTGAACAATAATTGAATATCGTCTCGGACATTTTCAGGAAATCGTAAGATCGTCTCGTCGATCCTTTCATTTAAAGCATAAACATATCGGTGGTTATCAAAATAGTCATAAACATATGTTAACTTCCCGGCATCTCCTTTATACACTCGTTTCCATTCATTAAATGAAGATCCGGTAGTGGTTATTGAGTAATGCGGGTAGAGGGGAAGCAGTGCTATCTTATCAAATGCTTTTTCTGACACCTTTTCGGCGATATCTTTTATTGTTGGATTCCAATATCTCATTGCTGTATACACTTCGGTACCGGGAACCACTTTTTTCATTTCTTGCTGAAGCATTGACCGCTGCAATTGTGTCCAATCATTGATGGGAGACTTCCCGCCAATTCGTTTGTACTTTTCCCTCACTGTTGGCGCGCGAAAAACGGACATTATCTTTGCAAATAATTTTTGTCCAACCGGTATCTTAAAAATATCGCGATCACTAAACAGGTTGAATAAAAAAGGTTTTATTGCTTCCAATGAGTCCGGACCACCCAGGTTAAAAAGAACTACCGCGTATTTATTCATATAAACATTTACCCTGAGGTTGCATTAAAAAAGGATGCAAACATAGCCTGTACAACCTCTGCAAAACTTTTAAGGCATCGATATTTTAAAGTATTTCACTCGAACCCTTGAATCCATGCCCGAGGCAGGCAAGCCTTGAATCCTTGGACCCTTGGATCCTTAGGATCACTCCAGCTCTTTTGGAGATGATCCATAAAACACAGAATACAGTTTCCCATTTTGTTTACGATCAATTAGGGTTATACGGTCCTTGAGTAACGGGCGTGATCTTCTTTTCTTTCAATATAACCGTCAAAATTCATGGCTATGTTTCTGATCAAGAGCCTGCCCATTTTAGTTATCTTCAGCGTTCTGTTTTCGATGGACATGAGGTTGTCGGCCATCATCTCATCAAAGTTGTTGAGCCCCCATTCAAAGTAGGTTTCAAAATCTATGTTAAATTCATCTTCAATTGAAGCAAAATCGAGTTCAAAATCACACATGAGTTTCATAATAACATGCCGCCGCAACAGATCATCATCGTTCAAATAACATCCCTTGACTGTCGGTAAAATTCCCTTGTCAAGTGAAACATGATATTGTTTCTCTTTTTTTATGTTTTGAGCATAAATACGTCCAAACTGACTGATGCTGGTAATGCCCATGGCATAAAGATCCGTACCTGCATGGGTGCTGTAGCCTTGAAAATTTCTGTAAAGTTTTTTTTCTTTCAGTGCCAGCGTGAGTTCATCGTCGGGTTTGGCAAAATGATCCATGCCGATAAACACGTAACCTGCTTGCGTCAGTTTTTGGGTCGACATCTTGAGAATGTTAAGTTTTTCTTCTGGAACAGGCAAATCCTCCGGACGGATGACTTTTTGATGTTTTTTCATCCACGGAACGTAAGCAAAATTAAATAGCGCGATTCTGTCAGGATCAACATCAATAATGGTATCCACTGTCTCTTCAAAAGTTTTTGCAGATTGAAAAGGAAGTCCGTACATTAAATCGATATTAATGCTGTCGAATCCAAATTCGCGCACCCAATCAACGACCTGTCTGGTTAGAGCTTCCGGCTGTATCCGGTTAACGGCTTTTTGAACCTTTTCGTTAAAATCCTGCACCCCCATGCTGATGCGATTAAAGCCGCCGTCTCTCAAAGCCGCAAGATGCTCCTTGGTTAATTCTCTGGGATCAATTTCACATCCGGCCTCCACATCAGCATTAAAATCAAACCTATCATGAATATATGAACTTAAATCAGCGATTTCCTCCGGACTCAAATGCGTAGGCGTGCCGCCGCCCCAGTGCAATTGGGTTGCTCTTCTATCATGGGAAATATGGGACGTAATCAAGTCTATTTCGCGCTTTAAATAATCGATATATCTTTTGATTCTCTCCCTGTTTCTGGTTACAATCATATTACAGCCACAAAAGTAACAGAGTGTGTCGCAAAAGGGCAGATGGAAATACAACGACAAATCTGGTAAATCCTTCCCCTGATTGGTCTTGATTATCTCATCCAGATAATTTTCATGGGTAAAAGATTCATTAAAATGAGGCGCTGTTGGATAACTTGTGTAGCGCGGCCCGGGCTTGTCATACTTTTTTATTAAATCAATATCTATATCAAACACGATTATTCTCCAATGTGATTCTTTCCTAAGCTGAGCGTTTCAAATTTTAAAAGTGATTTTAATCATCCAGGTGATAAGAAACACTTTCTTCTTTAACAAAATTCACCAAAGCCTTAAGGTTTTCCGGTTGAACATCGGGTAATATACCGTGACCAAGATTGAAAATATGCCCGCTTCCCTTACCAAATGATTTTAATATTTTCCTTGCTTCATATTTTATCTTTTCATGGCCGCCATAAAGAATTGTGGGATCAAGGTTCCCTTGAAGAGCAACTCTATCTCCAACCTTTTTCCTGACGTCACCGATATTCATTGTCCAATCAAGACCCAATACATCAGCGCCGCTTTCAGCAAGTTTGTTTAAATGATAGTGCACGCCCTTTGCAAACATAATTACAGGCACCTCTTTTCCTTTGACCTCAGAGATTATTTTTCTAATGTAATTCATAGAAAATTCTTCAAAATCATCTTGGGAGAGAATCCCGCCCCAGGTATCAAATATTTGAACAGCATCCACACCAGCTTCAATCTTCGCGCATAAATATATTGCGACGGCATCCGCAATTTTATCCAAAAGGCGATGGGCCAGTTTTGGATCATTATAAATCAAATGTTTAACCTTTGAAAATGTCTTGGATCCCTGGCCTTCAACCATATACGCCAATAAAGTCCATGGAGAACCGCTGAAACCGATCAATGGAACACGTCGGTTCAATTCATTTTTTGTCAAGGTTACAGCATCAAGCACATATTTTAAATCGACTGTCGGGTCGATTTTATTAAGGCTTTGGGCATCACGTTCATTTCTAATTGGATGTGGAAACACTGGACCTATGCCTTCATGCATTTCAAGATGCATACCCATTGCTTCAGGAATTACCAGAATATCTGAAAAAATGATAGCGGCATCAACCCCGATCAAATCGATCGGTTGTAATGTTACTTTGGTCGCAAGATCAGGCGTTTTGCACATGGTAAGAAAATCATATTTTTGGCGAACCGCTCTATATTCCGGTAAATATCGCCCTGCCTGGCGCATAACCCATATCGGAGTTCTTTCAACCGGCAAGCGTTTGCAAGCGCGCAAGAACAAATCATTTTGAAACTTGGCCACCATGCCCCCCCCTTTTAATTTCCAAAATATAATCGTGTAAAGATTTTATGAAACTCCCGCCCCTGTAGGATTTCCCCGCCTATATTCGGCGGCTTAAAATTCCTATTTCCTTAGCCCAGCACCGAAACCATAACTTGCAGTGGCCCTTTCCCCGACCCCGTCTAACATTAAAAAAGCCGCCTGGTCAAAGAAAGAAGGATAAAAAGCGGACGCTGCGTGTGCTTTGAGCGAAGCGAACTAACTTGTACTATTCATCCAGCTTAAACAGCTTTCGGGTAACGTCGAGATAAACTGATTTGTCTTGGTGTTGTCCACTGCTTTTTAGCAGCATCGTGGGATCATGAAGTATTTTATTGACCATTGCGTCCGTCATCCTGTTGATGGCCTTGAGGTCATCAGCCGAAAGATG
>CAXMTB010000242.1:0-4584 GCA_964195835.1 uncultured Nitrospinaceae bacterium
AGCTGTAGGCTCTACGAGCCGGAAGCCGCTGATTTTATATAATTGGTAGAATTCCTTAACTTTAGTTCACTTCAAACTCTTGCAGCAATTCTTTTGGCAGAGCCAGAGAACTCTGACCTGGCCCAGAGGACCAGGTTTTTTAAGACGAAATAAAGCTGAAAATAGGCGGCCAATTAAAGAAACATTTTTTCTTGACTTGATATATAGTTTTTATTATTTAGTACGTTTACATCTGATCCCCAGTAGCTCAGTTGGCAGAGCAGATGGCTGTTAACCATCTTGTCCGCGGTTCGAGTCCGTGCTGGGGAGCCAAAAAATAACAAGCCGGGAATTATAGCCCGGCTTTTTTATTATGAATTATTGATTTCACAGCTCCAAAGCGAAACAACTTGACTTATTTATTCAGAAGCATTTGAAAAAAAAGGAAACTTTTCAATGATCTATTATCAATATATGAAAAGTCCTGTGGGAAAGCTTCTGGTGGCAGGTAACAATAAAGGGTTGCATCTGATCAGCTTCCCCAAAGGGAACAAACGCTCTTTTCCGGAAGCCCATTGGGTGGAAAACCAAAAGCCCCTGATAGAGGTTTTGCGCCAGCTCGAAGCCTATTTTGCTGGAAAACTGAAGGCGTTTTCCCTGGACATTTGTTTGAACGTAACACCGTTTCAAAAAAAGGTACTTACGGCCCTTCGTCGGGTTCCATATGGAGAGACCATTTCATATGGCGAACTGGCCAAAAACATTGGAAATTCAAAAGCGAGTCGGGCCGTGGGACAGGCAAATGCCCGAAATCCCATACCTATTGTCATTCCATGCCATCGCGTTATCGGCTGCAGTGGAAAACTGACCGGGTTCGGTGGCGGTATTGCAGTGAAACAGACTCTGCTTGATTTGGAACAACAATATCGGTAATGCGAAAAATCCGTGGGAACCGTTCCTAAAAAAGGTCGGTGTTTAAAATTTCTTCATCGCTTCTTTCAAACATTTACGCGCCTCATCCGAATACCAGCTCTCGATGAAATATGCCTCCTTCTCATCCTGACGGGCTGTCACCTGTTCTTCGATCGCCTCCACCCGATTCTGTTTGATCATCTCATATCCCGCTTTGGGCAGCGACCCCAACGTGTCGGCGTGTTCGATGGCCGCTTTCACAACATCCTCGATGGGTAGAATCTTATCCACGATGCCCATTTCAAGTGCCTCATTCGATGGATAGAATTTGCCGCTCTCCATCATCTCACGTGCCTTGCAAACCCCTGCCAGAGCGTGTAGCAACCT
Source organism: uncultured Nitrospinaceae bacterium (assembly GCA_964195835.1). Classification (GTDB taxonomy): domain Bacteria; phylum Desulfobacterota; class Desulfobacteria; order Desulfobacterales; family UBA11574; genus UBA11574. The sequence goes on from CAXMTB010000242.1 coordinate 1,279, forward strand.
GTCCGGCAGATACGGAACCGGCAGACCCAGTTTAACCTCGTTCAGGCCCATCAACTTGTGTCCTTTTGCAATGAACCGATAGTCACAACAGAGTGCCAAAATGCACCCACCGGCAATAGCGTGGCCGGGTATGGCCGCAACCGTGGGTTTGGGCAGTGTCAATAAATCCAAACAGACCTGATTGAACACACGATAAAAGCCTCTGAAATCATCCCTGTTCATCTCAAACAGCACCGGAATATCAAAACCGATGGAGAAGAACTTCTCATTGGAACTCCCCAGAACAAGGCCGTTTATACCGGAATCGTTTTTTACCTGCTTTAAGACCGCTTCCAGTTCCTTAACCACCTTTGGGTTCAATGCATTGGAAACGCCGTGATTCAGCTTTGCAAGCACAACCTTGCCATGATTTTCCACCGAAATCATTTCCATTTTAACGCTCCTTTAACACTTTCGCCGGCAGCCTAGTCTGTTGGGGTCAGGCTGTTTTTATTTGTTAATTGCTCTATGTATCATATACAAACCGGATTTTAAAATGTGTCAAGGCTTTTCTTGAACAATCGATCTGCCAGTATGATTCACCTCATTTATTTGAGCTTCGCACCCTTAATTTTCAGCAACGCCAATACAGCGGAGCAACCTGGAAAATTTTTTCTTGTCCGCCTCGGGCGGGAAGGTAAAATTATACGGATGCAATCGGTAAATAGAAAAAAACTGCGTGTCAGAAATATGACACTTTGTGAGACTCCTCGTCAAATCCTTCACCATCAGTTGTACAAAGAATTTTTATGTATTATAGAATTATCATCGATTTATTCCAAACACTGTTTTGGCATATTTTCTGCGTGATGTACCGTCTGATGCAAAGGACTCATTTCCCGACAACCTTCGGCTTCATCATTTCAAAGCGTCATAATTTACAAGGGGGTACTGTATGCGGGTAACCTGTTCGAACTGTAACAAAGTATTTGACATCCCTGATGAACGTCTCCCAATGGGTAAAAAGATCACCTTTCCTTGCCCGGCGTGCAAGGGAACCATCGACCTTGATCTCACCTCAAAGTCAGCTATAAATGCCGGCCTTCTCACTGATAAAAAACCCATTGATCGTCCAACCGGAGAAGCCTTGAAAAAGAAGATTTTACGTAATGTGAAGGATTTGCCGCCCATGCCTCAAACAGTCCTTAAGGCCCGTGAGATTATTGCAAATCCGAATTCGGGCTTCAAGGAACTTGCAAATCTTTTTGAAACCGATCAAGCCATTGCCACAAAGATCCTGAAGCTGGCCAACTCTCCATACTACGGATACAGCGGTAAAATCACCTCCATCCAACGCGCCTCTGTTGTCCTCGGACATAAAACCCTGGGGGAACTTATTACCATGAGGGGTACTGCCGGCCTGTTAAGCAACAGACTGGTGGGCTACGGGCTGGATTCAGGAGCCCTTTGGAAACATTCCCTGGCGGTTGCCTTTGGCTCCAGGATTATCGCCAACAAGACGGAACCGGCATTATCAAACGACGCCTTTACATCAGGTCTCATCCATGACTCCGGCAAACTCATTCTTGATTCTTATATCCAGGAGAGATGGGAACTCTTTGAGGAATTTATGGCCGATGGTGAACACACATTTCTGGATGCCGAAAAGAAAATCTTAGATCTTGACCATACGGAAGTCGCATCTGAAGTTTGCAAAACCTGGAATATACCGAAGCCGCTAACCGTTGCCATACGATATCACCACCACCCTTCCCGGTCAAACGGCAGCAAATTGGCTTACATTGTTCATGTGGCAGATGCCATCGCGATGATGACGGGTCTGGGACTCGGTATAGACGGAATGCTGTATCAGATGGATGATACGGCCATGGAGTTTTTGAACTTTCGAGAAGAAGACATAAACGACATCATGGTCAAAGTCTTGGAAGCTGTTCAAAAGATATCCGAACAATAGCGCTGTGTTGAATTAAGCCCGAGCATTCACGGGCTTTATCTGCCAAGCAAAAGGAATTGTAGATGGCAAAAATCAATGAACAGGATCTGTTGGACGAGATTCGATTCGACATAAAAGAAAAGGACTTGATCAAGGCGAAACTCGTTCTTTCTGCCCTTGGACACGTGGGTCGAAAGACCCAAAAACAAGCCTTGTTTGAAGTCAGTCGGGCAGATGATGATTTTGCGATTCCCCTGCTGGCAGGTGTCATCGCTGAAAACCCGGACGTTACCGAATCATTTCCACAACTTAAAGAGACCCTGTTTTCAAAGATACTGGATGGCCCTGAAGTCCTTCTGGATTTGCTATCGAAAACAAAAGAACCCCCCATCAAGGCGTTTCTGGTAGAGGCAACGGGAGAAATCCGGTTTGAGAAGGCTGTACCGATCTTGCTGGATATCCTGACCAGCGAAGAGGATGTCAAAATCATTGAGTCGGCCATCATCGCTTTGGGAATGATCACCAACCCTTCAGCGGTTACCGCTGTGAGTGAATATCTATACTCGAACAATTATAAGATCGTTATTGCCTCCATACGCACTTTGGGTACACTGGCCACACCCGAGGCCATACAGAAACTGGGCGACAGGCTTGGCGGGGACTCTGATCTGGACCTTATGATCATTGACATAATTGCCAAGATCCAGATTCCGGAAGCACTGGAAATGCTCAATCAAACACTTGGGTCGCAACACGCCCATTTACGCGTCGCCGTAAAGCAAAAACTCGGTGGGGTCGGTGTGATGAGCATTCGTATTTTGATCAAGAATCTTTTTATTGATAATCCCGATCTGGTCATTCATTCTTTGAACGTGCTCGGCGACATCGGAGACAGCGCAGCCATTCCAGCCATCCGAAAGCTTATGCACCATCAGCCTGAAGATCCGAATGTCCGATTTGCGGCGTACGAAACCCTGGGAAGACTGCCGCTGGATAAAGGGGTTTACACGTTGGCCGCCGGTTTGAATGATCCTGTGGATAACGTTCGAAATGCAGCGGCAAAAGCCATCGACCGACACTACAATGCCGCTCTGGCCGGGGGTATCCGGAATCTAACACGCTCCGAAGGCCCGGAAGCTTTGAAAATCATGACGACCATTATCGATTCCCAGTGTGACACGGTCTTTTTGGATCTTTTGGATGAGGATTATTTTCAAACGCCGGCCATCGATTATCTGACCAACAAAGCCCATCCTGAAGTCCGATCCTACTTTGCAAGAATCCTTGAAAAGGCAGGACACCATGATCTTGCCAAACAGATTACACCGGAAAAGGCAGCAAAAGAAAAAGCAGCACTGAAAGTGTTTGCCGTG
>CAXMTB010000243.1:0-4584 GCA_964195835.1 uncultured Nitrospinaceae bacterium
GTTTTGTGTACCGACGCCTCTGTACCAGGTTGCGCCGTGATCCAGTATGGGAGGAACAGACGCCAGGGTTTTTACATTATTGATTATTGTCGGCTTGTTCCACAGACCTTTTTGAACCGGATACGGCGGCCGATGCCGGGGCATGCCGCGATACCCTTCAATGGATCGAATCAGGGCTGTTTCTTCACCGCAAACAAAGGCTCCCGATCCTTGAAACACATCAATTTTCAAATCAAAGGTGCTGTCCAAAATTCCTTTTCCCAAAAGCCCCAGTTTTTCTGCCTCCTGGATGGCATTTGTGACGATTTTGACAGCCAGGGGATATTCCGATCTGACATATACCATGGCTTTTTGAGCCCCTACTGCATAAGCACAGATGGCCATGCCTTCTAAGACCTGATGCGGGTTGCTCTCCAGGATGGTTCTGTCCATGTATGCGCCGGGGTCTCCTTCATCCGCATTGCAGATCACAATCTTTTCCGGGTCCTCGACACTTCTTGCCAGTTTCCATTTTCTTCCGGTTGGAAATCCGGCGCCGCCTCTGCCTCTTAAGCCGGAATGCTCCACTTCTTTGATCACTTCTTCAGGATCGAGTTTTAAAGCCTTTGCAAGGGTTGAATATCCGCCCTCAGCAATGTAGTCATTTATATCTTCGGGATCAATACGGCCGCATTTTTCCATAACGATCCGTTTTTCCTGGTTGAACCTGGAAAAGTCGGTCACTGAAGGAATCATGTCGTTTTCCTCGGTGGCCCCGTAAACGTGTTCGAACCGAGGATCGCCGCCTCCTAAAAAGAGTTTTACGAGCATTTTGGCCTTACCCGGGGTGACCTCGTGATAAAATATCGGTGGAAATCCGGAATCAGGATGATCGATAATAACCACCGGCTCTGCATAGCAATGGCCGCAGCATCCGACAGTATGGATCTGGGCGTCGATATTGTTTTCAACCAGGGCTTCTTCAAACGCTTTTTGGGTTTCCAGGGCACCGGACGCAATGCCGCAGGTGGCCATGCCGATGTGGATTTTGGGGACCGGGGCATCCCGGAATGCATCCCGGCGTTTCTCGGCCTCTTCACGGATGGTGTTGAATTTTATATCGATGTTTTTATGATTGTCCGGACTCATTTTTTTTCTTTTCTCTTTCTTCAATCTCTTCTTGTAATTCAATCCGCAAAAGAAGCCCTTCGACCTTGCTGGGCGCCATATGTCCGTGTACGGTTTCATCGATAATGGCCACAGGCGCCAGAGCACAGCAACCGACGCAGGCCACCCTCTCTATGCTGAATTTCCTGTCAGGTGTGGTTTGGCCTTCGGGAATTTCAAGTTTACGTTCAAAATTTTCAAGGATGATATCACCCGCTTTGACGTGGCATGCGGTACCCAGGCAAACTTTAATCGGGTATTTGCCAGGTGGATGAAATCGGAACTGGTTATAAAATGTTGCAACGCCGTAAACTTCGCTTTCGAGGATTTCGAGGTGCTGTGCCACTGTTTTTAAGGCTTCAGAAGGGAGATAGGCCAGGTTATTCTGGACCATCTGTAGGATGGGGATTAGATTTCCTCTATGCTTTTCAAAAGTTTCAAGTTTTAAGGCTATATGTTTAAGAGCGTCTTTTTCTTCCTCTGTCAACTCTTGATTCATAGAGTAGCCCTTTATGCAAATATTTAAACTCAGTCAATCCTACTGATTACCGGTTTCATGCATATCGCCAATTTTTAAACAAAACCGGTTTCTTTTACATTGCGAGAAAGAAAATGTCAATCTAAGATCATATATAAAGGATTTGAAATGGGTTTGTTTCAAACGACAAAACTATTGCAAATTTTCAATGAATGAAAAAAAATGCAGGGTTACTTTTTCTTAATGGAAACTACCTGGTGGCCCTGCGATCCATTATCTGAGAGCATTTCAAGAGCAACCCCCCGCCAAGGGCAATGAAACTGCTGATCATAAAAAGTGTAAATGTTCCCAGTGTTTCAAACAGATACCCGTTTATGAAAAACCCGACCATTAACCCAAGCCCATAGGTTGTAGCGTTATTTACCGCCTGCCCCAGGGTCTTGCCTTCATCTGGCGTTAATGAATCAATATAGAGAATGCTGGATACATGAAACGTGCCGTACGTGACCGCATGTAATATCTGCAAAAACAGAATGAACGCAGGAGACGTCGCAAAAAAAAGGGCCAGCCATCTGAATCCCGCCACCATAAAAGAAAAAAACAGAACATTATCAATTGAAAAGCGCTTAAAGATGATATCGGATTTTATCATCACGATAATCTCTGCAATGGATGCCAGTGCCCATGAAATGCCGATAAATGTCTTGCCGTAACCCAGGTTTTCAAGATGGATGGAATAAAAACCGTAGTATGTTCCATGGCTTACCAGCATTAAAAAGGCACAGAACAGAAAGACAATCACACGCCTTTTTAAAAGCACTTTGGCGTTTGAAGAAAAAGAGGTTTGTTTTTTGATCTGAATGTCAGGGATTTTGATGGAAATGAGCGCTTGTGCCAGGGAACCGAAAAAAATGAGTATAATGATTATTTCGATGGAGTAAATATCTATGACTTTACCCAGCAAAAGAACCGTCATAATAAATGCAATTGACCCCCATCCCCTTATCCTTCCATAGCTTTTCTTTCTTATGCCCAATACGTCCATGGTAAAGGCTTCCAGGAAAGAAATGATCGGAGAGTAAAATATCCCGTAAAAAACGGTGATGAACAGCATTGCCCAAAAATCGGTTGTATAGAGATAAAATGCCCATATTCCGGTACTGATAAAACTGCATAATATATATATGGGTCTTCTGATATGAAACCGATCAGCCAGCCCTGCCCACACAAGGGGAAATAAAACCAGTGCAATGGATCTGATGCCCGACAGAACACCGATTTGGAACCCGCTGAATTTGAGATGGTAGCAATATAAATTGAAATAGGGCAAAAATACGCCCATGACGCCAAAGTATAAAAAATACTGGGAACCGATAACCAGCTTGAACGAATTTTTGGGATCATTGCTCATGGGTTCTCAATCAATGAAATAAATCTAAAAATCCACACCCTCTTAAAAAATCGATTCAGGTTTCGCACCCATATGATTTTACCTTAAAAAATTTCCCCGGCCGGCTACTCTTTATTGGCGTTGCTGAAAATTGAGGGTGCGAAGCTTGAATATCAAATTATTCTTTTACGAGACCATCAATATTTCATTTATGGTTAAAACACAATTGGATTTGTAAAATATTAATATCAATCACTTTATAACGAAACTTTTTCCTTTGGGTGCGTATAGGGTGCGTCTGGGTGCATGTCCAGCTCGTCAATCTCTGACTTAAACTTGCCAGGAATCCAGTGGGTGTAAACATTATAAGTTGTGGATATGTCGCTGTGTCCAAGTTGATAACTCACGTCCCCTATATTGTGGCCCCTTAAAAGCCTTATGGTGGCATAGGTATGTCTTAGGTCATGTATGCGAACGTGGGGCAACCCTGCGGCCTTTAGACATTGATTTAAGGCATTTCTGAACACATGCAGACAAAGAACGTTATCCCTTGCCCCAGCAAAAACCCATTTGGGAACATCTTTTCCGGCATACTTTTTCCACTGATTGTGTTTCAACTCTCGCAATGCCTCTGTAAGCTGTTTTGACATATCAACTTTCCGTGTTCTATCGCTCTTGGTGCTTGTAACATTGCCTCGCCACCAAGTTTTATTTATGTCAATCAACCTGTTTTCAAAATCAACGTCACTCCACGTTAAGGCTTGAAGTTCACCTATACGGATTCCAGTTCTTAATAAGCAGAGTAGGGGAGGATAAAAAACACCATCCTTAAAATTGAGCATCTCTTTAATCAGTGATACGGTTTCTTTTTCTGTTAATGGATTGATCTTATATTTTACTTTATTCTTGCTGAATTTTATATTCTTTAAATGATTGACCTCAATCAATTCACTGTCAACAGCATGATCCAATACACCGCTCAAAGGTATTCTAATAGTTCGGCAAGATGAGAGTTCAACATTATTGATTGAAATCTTGTCAAATAATAACTTGAGATCCTTCCGTCCAATCTGTTCAACCCTCATGTTTCCGATATGCGGATAAATATGATTTTTCAAATATCTTTCGTAGTTCTGTTGAGTTGATTCCTTGCGTTCATGCGGAAGTGATAACCACATCTCGGCATACTCTTTAAAAGTCGGACATCTTGAATTGATCTTTTCAATACTTAATTCATTAAGAACAAGTTTAGCTTTGATCTTTTCAGCCACAGATTCTTCAAGGGACTTCGCCTCGTTCGAGAGGTCCGCGATGCCATTCTGAATCGTCTCCATTTCGATGTGCCTCGTTGTGATTGTACGGGTGAGCTCGCGAATGTCTCCCTGCAGACCCATCGCTTGTGAAACCTTTGCCCCAATGACATTTTCCTGAGTCAGAGAATTACAAAGCTCCTTCACTCGCCGCACGAGGCCTGGATCGTGTTCATTCATCTCGTGAATCTCGTACGTTCTCTCCGCGATGTCTAACATGCTTCGACAGACGCGGACTACCTCGTTTCGATCTTTGACAT
>CAXMTB010000244.1:0-4545 GCA_964195835.1 uncultured Nitrospinaceae bacterium
CCGTACCGTGACGGCAGATCGCTTTTGTACGATAAGGGAAGAATAACTCCGACCTTGGCAATCCGATCCTCCTCAATGATGATAGCACCGTCATGGACCGGATTGTCTCCCCAGAAAATACTGGTGATCATTTCCTTGGAGATTAATCCGCGTAAGGGTATGCCGCCCTGAAAGACATCCTCCAAATTTTCTTTTGCCGGCAGAACAATCAAGGCACCAATGTGCCGTTTGGACAATGCCCTTACACTTTCAACAATGATTTGTATCGTTGTTGGAACACTTTTTTGAGGAAATCCCCATAGAATGGCCCTTAAATTCTTTGCCTGGAGAACACTTCGTATTTCATTTCGAAATACAATAATGATGATGAGAGCGACAACCGCTGTAATGCCCTGCATAACCCAACTGGTTAAAATGAGGCCGAAAAACACAGAGATGCGCTGGAAGATCCAGAGTAAAGCAATGCCGGTGAGCACCCTGAAAACATAGGTTTCCCTAAAAAGCACATAGAGACGAAACAGAATGTAGCTGTTTAACAGGATATCGATGACATCTTGCCAGCGAATGAATTCTAAAAAAGGCATAAGTAAATTCCAGTTCCATCAGTCGGTGATGCTGAATCTCAAAATACGAAGAAGATTGCCTTTTTGATCGGAAATTTCAACGCGCCATGGGCCTTTGTCGGTTTCTCGGAGTTGAATACTGCTGTAGGTTCCCCAGCGGGGTGGCTGAAGTGTTAATCGTTTTTTTGTGCTGGGGTCATCTCTGTGAAACCATTTATGGTATATAAACGTTTTTTCGGGAACCGGATCAAATGAGGTAAAACAGGAGACTTTTCCAATCTTTATGGAAAAAATAACCGCCGGGTTTTGGGGTGTAAAATCTTGAATCTCTTCACACATCACACCGTGATCCATCATCAACTTTTTTTGAACGGTGCTGGATTTGGAATCTTGGATGTTTTGCGAAAACGACCAATGAGAGGAAAAAAGATCTGCACAAAGCATAACAAAAAGGACTATAATAAATCTAAATTTGATATCCATAGCACTCGCACTTCCGGTTATTAATATTAGCAAACCCATAACCAATAATGGCCAACAATCTTCAAATACTATCTAAAATTTATATTTTATCAAGTAAAAACATTTGCTTTTCTATTCACATAACCATCATTAATCCACCGGAACATGGCGGTGATGAAAAAATTTCAATTGCATTGAATGGAATTGATGAATATTATAATTTATGAGATAAATAAATATTCGATCCGTAAACACCTGAACTCAAATGATTTAAGGACGATTCATAGACATAGACGTAAAGAAGCCTCGATGTTTTACTGATGAATGGAGAATTTTTGATGTTTTTATTTAAGAATAAGAAATTTCAAATTATTTCGATCATCTTATCCTTTGTTGGTTTAATTTTAATTGTTGTTTTCGTAAGTAATTTTAATAAAAAGGAAACTCAAGAAACACATCTTTCAAATAAAGAGCCCAAAGGATTTATGTTTTTTAAAATCGGCGAAAACACAAAGCTTTCAAGTGACGTCCGGAAGCAGCTCAGAGACACACTTGGCCCAGATGCTATCGAAAGATGGAACACATTGGATTTAAACTTGAATTATAAAGGATTTCTGAAAAAATATTTCCCGGGATTATATGAATTAAATGAAAGATTGAATTCTCCGGTTGGAGAACGGGTTGAACATAATACCATTCAACTCACGTACCGTTATGCACGAAAAAAGGATGCACCATTCGATTATGTTAATCTCGTATTTTCAAACCTAACCCAAAAGCCATTGTTTTTTTTCATCAAGTCCAAAAGGGCAGGGTCGGATATATTGGATGCTATTACAGAAAAATATGGGGAAGCAAAGATGATCCACTGGGACGATAAAAGCGGCAGGTCGTTATACTGGGAAAAGAATCGGTCGATTTTAATAATATCCATAAGCAATGACCGTTATGGTCATCCGGAATATCAAACCGCAATTTATTATGTGCCGAGTCTGGAAGAATTGGTGTTTACGGAACAGCAAAAAACCAAACATCAGCAAGAAGTGATAAAAAAAACCGGTAAAACCGCATTCTAATCAAATGCTCGAAATATGGCCATGAGGCCAATCGGTTTTATAACTTAGAACCTCAATTATGCACGCTGGAATATCCAGACAGAAAAAGGGAGGTAGTATGAATCGAATTGTAAAGTGGATGTTAATCATTGGCGTCAGCTTGATTGCCGTATTCATCGCAGCCCTTGTCCTGCTGCCGAAGTTCGTGGACGTCAAACAATACAAACCCCGGATCGAAGCTCAAGTGACCAAGGCCACCGGACGTGCATTTAGTCTTGGAGATGATCTTCGTCTTTCTCTTTTCCCCTATGCGAGCCTCTCGTTTTCCGACCTTCATCTGGGAAGCCTCCCAGGGTTTAAGGAAAAAGACTTTATCATCGTGAAATCTTTTGATGTGAGGGTTAAGCTTGTGCCCCTTCTTTTCAAAGACATACAGGTCAAACGTTTTATATTAAAAGGGACTCGACTTGTCCTGGAGACCAGCAAGGACGGCCGGACCAACTGGGAATTCAATGCAAAAACCACTCCCGAACTTTCTGCTAAAACGCCAAAGGAAACAAAAAAGCCAAGAAAAGCCGAGTCCGAAGAAGGACTCGCTCTAAAAGCATTTACCTTGGGTGAATTTGCTGTTACCGATGGATCCGTTCTCTGGCTGGATCACAAGAAAAAAGAGCGCAAGGAAATTTCTAATGTGACCCTATTGCTTCAGGATGTCTCCTTGGATCGACCCATCGGCGTTACCTTCTCTGCCAGGCTCGATAAACAGCCTTTTTCTCTTAAAGGCAATGTGGGGCCAATTGGTAAAATGCTTGGTAAAGGGACGATTCCCCTGGATCTTTCCGTCAGAGCTCTTGAACAGGTAGATATCGGGTTAAAAGGCAATGTTATGGATCCGGCCAATCAGCCAAAATTTGACTTATCCATAAATGTATCCCCGTTTTCGCCTCGAAAACTTCTGGCCGCAATGGGAAAGGCTTTGCCTGTATCAACATCTGATCCTGGTGTGTTAAATCGTGTTTCCTTTAAAGCCGCTATCAAAGGAGACTCAAAGAATGTATCGGTTTCAGATGGTGTTATGGATATGGATGAATCAAAGGTTAATGTTACGATAAAGGTCGGTGATTTTGAAAAGCCTCGGATAGCGTTCAATATGGATCTTGATCAAATCGACTTGGATCGATATCTACCGCCCCCAGCCAAAAAAGTGGCCGGAGAAAAAGAAGCCAAGACTGCTGAACCTAAAGGAGCTAAAAAGACCGATTATTCAAAGTTACGCCGGCTATCCTTGAATGGCACAATGCGCATCGGAAAACTTAAAATAAAGAATGCTAAAATCGAACGCGTTCATCTCACCCTCACCGGTGAAAAGGGGATTTTTAATCTGCAACCCCTTACCATGGCGCTATATCAGGGCGATGTATCCGGTAACGGGATGTTCAGTGTGCAAAATGATGTGCCGCTAACAAATATTCAGCTGAAGCTAAACAATGTTCAGGCCGGTCCACTTCTCCTGGATGTGTTAAAAAAGGATTTTCTTGAGGGGATGCTGAAGGCTCAGATTAATCTCATTATGAAAGGAGATGATGCCGTCGCCATCAAAAGGACATTGAACGGTAACGGGGATCTTCTGTTTGAAGACGGGGCCATCAAGGGCGTTGATCTGGATGGCATGGTTAATAATGCCAAAGCAGCCTTTGGACTGGCTGAAAAAGGTGGAAAAGCGCCACGGACCGACTTTTCAGAACTTCATGTGCCCTTTTCAGTGAAAAATGGGCTTGTGAGCACCGCCAACACGGCCCTTATATCACCCTTGATTCGATTGACGGTATCGGGAAACGCCGATTTAATAAAAGAACTGCTTGATTTCAGGTTAGAACCCAAACTCGTGGGAACCATCAAAGGGCAGGGGGATACCAAAGATCGTTCAGGACTCATGGTCCCCATATTGGTGACCGGAAGTTTTTCTTCACCCAAATTCCGTCCGGATCTCGAAGGGATGTTTAAACAGGAAATTGGAAAAAGCCTTCCGGGCATACAAGATAAGTTGCTGGGCACTGATTCTCAAAAAGAGGAATCAAGGTCGGTGGAGGAACAGGTAAAAGGAATTCTCAAGGGATTTGGGAAATGAAATCGTATTAATTTAGGATTGGCACAAAAATTGCTTTTATCATAAATCAAATGGAATCAAGCTTCATGCTTTTTTGATTCCCACCTCCTTTTAACCCTGTTGGGCTGTCGCTGCCTAACAGGGTTATTTATTTCTCGCTCTTAGCCAGGCAAGCATCCAAGCGTCAATTTGTTGTGCATATCTGTCAACGAGTTGCCGGAATCGGCCAATTCTATTTCCCAAAACCTAATCCAGACAAGCCCTGAAAACGGGCCGGGCTGGTTGTAGCGAAGCGGATTTGTCCGCCTGTGCCGTGTGGCGGAAATCTCGATTTGTCGGGGAACCAAAAATATTTGCC
>CAXMTB010000245.1:0-260 GCA_964195835.1 uncultured Nitrospinaceae bacterium
AACATTGACATATTGAACAACCCCATGGTGAAACCTTCTCGGCCGGCAGGTGTTATATCTCCCACATAGGCTTGAACAGCCGGCATGATCATAGCGGATGCAATACCCTGGAGAAACCTTATGGCGATAAGGGATTCGACACTATTTGAAAGTATGAAGGCCAGTGAAACCACAGTATAAGCGAAAAGGCCTATAATAATGAACGGCTTCCGTCCTTTTTTATCTGCCTGCCGGCCGAAATACGGGAGGAAAAATGTTCT
>CAXMTB010000245.1:352-4531 GCA_964195835.1 uncultured Nitrospinaceae bacterium
AATTCCTTTTTAAAGTGCCACGGGCGTAAGCCCGTGGGTATCTATTTTCTAATTTCTAATTCCTATTTTCTAAAAAAACGAGATCCCTCGGAGGATAACCAAGGATTGGCCATATGGGCCCGGATGTTTTATTTTTGTGTTTTCCGGATATCAGCCAGCGTGGACTCGACCAAATTTCTTATCTCTAACAGCCTGGCCTCTGACAGGGCTTCAAAACGGAGTACGAGCGCCGGCTGGGTGTTGGATGCACGAACCAGACCCCATCCGTCTTCAAACAGGACACGAACCCCATCGATGTCGATGACATCGTATTTTTCACGAAAATATTCGGTCACTTTAGCAACGACGTTGAACTTTTTATCATCCGGACACTCAACGCGTATTTCAGGGGTTGAATAGGTCTTAGGGACATCCGACAATAGATCTGATATTTTCTTTTGGGTTTTGGTCAATATTTCAAGAAGCCTGCAGCCGGCATAGGTGGCATCGTCATATCCGAAATACCGATCGGCGAAAAATATATGGCCGCTCATTTCGCCGGCCAGCTCGGCCTTTTCTTCCTTCATTTTCTTTTTAATCAAAGAGTGACCGGTCCGCCACATGATCGCCCGCCCGCCGTGTTTTTCGATATCGTCATACATGGTTTTAGAACACTTCACTTCAGATATAAACGTAGCTCCGGGTTTTCTAGAGAGGATCTCCCTTGAAAAAATGATCATGAGCCTGTCACCGAATATAAGGTTCCCTTTTTCATCAACAACACCGATCCGATCGCCGTCACCATCATATCCGATGCCGACATCCAATTTCTTTTCCTTGACCATGGCGATAAGATCCTGCATGTTCTTTTCCACGGTTGGATCGGCTTCATGATTGGGGAATCTGCCGTCCATATCACAGTAAATGTCATGTACTTCACACCCGAGACGCTTGAGTATCGGTACAGCCACCACCCCTGCGGTTCCGTTTCCTGCATCCACTCCCACTTTGATCGGCCCGGCCAAGGTTATGTTATTTTCTACAAATTCCCGATAGGGTGTGACAACGTCCGCTGTGGATCGAGAGCCTTTTCCCACGGCAAAGGATTTTTCATTGATGATTCCAAGAATTTTCTGGATGTCCTCCCCATGAATCGAATCCAAACCGATACAGAGTTTAAAACCGTTATATTCTTTAGGGTTATGGCTGGCCGTTACCATCGCCCCGCCTTCGGCATCAAGATGCTGAATTGAAAAATAAAAAACCGGTGTGGGGCAAATTCCAATGTCAACCACATCACATCCGGTTGAGATCAAACCTTCAATGACCTTTTCAGAATACAGATCTGAAGTTAATCTGCAGTCCCTTCCCACAGTAAGTTTTGAACAGCTTTTTTCTCTGAGAAAAGTACCCACGCCTTTTCCAATCAGAACGACATCATCTTCTGTCATGTCTTTTCCAGCAATTCCCCTGATGTCGTATTCTCTGAACATTTCCGGATTCATTACGGTCTCCTTTACCATCAAAATTTAAAAGAAATTCTTGTTCTATTTATGAAATATTTGGACAAGAGTCTGTTATTTCTAACGATTCCTAAACCACTCAAACAGTACGCGCTTTTCAAAAAAGATTATCCATTCCGCTCTCCGAGGCGTAGGCTCTACCCTCCGGCCAGTAAGCCCTACGGGCTGGAAGCGGAGCCGGAGGCTGATAAATAGGTATTTGCAAACGAAACTCCCAACCTCCTAAAATATTTAACGTTTTGCCAATACGTTATTTTTTTACAAGCCAACAATTAAAGCGATGATGCCTGCGGCAAAACAATAAGGGGCAAAAAAATGTAAACGCCCCTTTTTGACAATGTAGAGCAGCGATCCAAGCGCACCATATCCTACAAGGCATGACGTAAAGACGCCGATCAACATGGAGATAATCTGGGCGGACGGATAGGTTGAAATATCTTTAAATTCCAGAATAACCGCTCCTATAATCGCCGGTATGGACAGAAGAAAAGAAAAGCGTGCCGCTGTTTCCCGTTCCAGGCCCATAAAAAGTCCGACGGAAATGGTTGAACCGGACCTTGAAATTCCGGGTAAAATTGAGATGCCTTGCATCAGCCCGATAATCAAGGCCTCTTTAAAGGAAAAGCGCTTTATGCTTTTGCCGTTATTTTTTATCCAGACGGTAATGATTAAAAGCAATCCCGTGACCATGAGCATTAGTCCGACCAGGACCACCGACGAGAAAATCCGATCCACTATCGTATGAAAAAAAAGTCCAAGTATGCCGGTTGGAATCGTGCCGACAATAATCAGCAAGACAAGTTTTATATCAATATCTTGAGTGGCCTCGGCAAAAGACACTTTTTTTTTTAGGATGCCGTTGAAAAAACGGAATACGGAAGCAATAATGCGGTGAAGATCTTTTCTGAAAAAGATAATAACAGCGACCAGGGTTCCCATATGGACGCCAACATTAAATAAAACTTCCGGTTCCTTGAGATTGAAAAGATATTGAAAAATCACCAAGTGGCCTGAACTGCTCACCGGTAAAAATTCGGTAAGCCCCTGAACGGCGCCCAGTATTATAGCCTCAAATGGTTGCATTACTATCTATCCCCCATGAAAAACTGCAGGCTGACCCTTGACCACCACGATGGGTCTTATTCGGGCAACTTTTTTTAAAATTCCGGCTTCATGCATCACCTCAACCACTTGGGAAACATCCTTGTACGCCTCCTGGATCTCTTCAGCCAAGGTGGATCTGCCGGTCCATCTGACATAGATGCCTTTAAAATGCCGGGAAGAGTGGCGACATTGGCCACCTGTTGTAACGGCTCCTTCTGAAGTGAGCCTTTGAGCATCGATTCGGTTGAGTAAACCATTTCCGGCACTCGCATGGAGCCGGTTTTGGGAACTTTCCAGCGTTATTTGTCTATTTGTTTAATGTATATGGTTATTTTTGGTATTCCGTTGTTAGTGTTTTACTGTGTGCCATAGCATTTTATAAAAAATATGGCAATCAGACAATTTGACCAAAATCCACCGCCTAATTTTTTAATCAAGTCATTTTCCGTCCGTCAGAAATTTTTTAAGAAAAAATAGGATCCGCGCGGGGCATTTTTTTCTAAAGGACCTCAAGCGTACTGAGAAAACAAATTTTGGACGCACCTTTAACCACAGAATGTTCTGTTCCAATAAGAACAGGATGCTTCCTTATCTTTGTAAACCAATTCGATCTTCATTCGTCTTAACCAATACATCGCTCGAAAATCCAATTCATTGAATAGGAGGAAATCACTATGAAAAAAATAATTACCGGTGCATGTATCTTGTTGGTAGCAGTAATGTTTTCCCCGGCCATGGCCCAGGAAGATCCGACCAAACGGATGGATAGACAAACAAACCGGGTTGAAGAACAGATAGGTAGGGATGGCGTTCGAAATGGTAAACGCGTGGGTAGAAATAGCGACCGTAACAATACAAAGTTTGACCGCCAAAGTCAGCGTGGCGACCGTCGGATTGATCGCGGAACGGACCATTGGAGAGGGCAACGTTCGACTCGCTTTGCGAATCCAAGGGGGCAGCGTGGCAATCATATGTATACACGGCATAACAATAGTCACCGCAGACATATGTATTCACGGAATAACAAAAGACATCTGTATTCCAGGTTTAACAATAGAAATCAGAGACATTTGTACTCACGGTCTAACCAAGGGCACTACAGGTACAGGAAAAATTGGTAAACTATTTTGTTATCAAAGCGCCTAAAGGGCCAAAACAGAATGAAAGGAGGCTCAAATGAAAGCTAAAACAATAACCGTTATTTTTATGACAACGATACTGGCATTGATGTGGTGTTCAGCGGCTTGGGCGGACCGTTCAAGTATCAGGGATAATCGACAGACACAGCGCATCCGCCAGGGGATCCGCAGCAATGAAATCACACGCCCGGAAGTCCGAAGATTGAAAAAGGAACAGCGTCGTATCGACAGCGCTGATCATCGGGCATCAGGCGATGGTCATCTCAACTGGCGCGAACTTCAGCGTTTGGACAAAATGCAGGATCGCGCCAGCCGTCATATTTATCGGGCAAAGCACAACCATGTCCGTCATCGCCGGGCTGTAGTGCATAATCACAACGTTAGCTGTTATTATCCTGCGATAAAGACCGGCTATGCTGCCGGCTATGACTTCT
>CAXMTB010000246.1:0-4285 GCA_964195835.1 uncultured Nitrospinaceae bacterium
GGATGTCCCCAAAATCTACTCTTTTACTACATCCAACAAGGTGCGACACCATTTGCGCACGCTCAATGCCTTGCTTTGTCCATAGAAGCCTGTAGGTCAATCATGGCCTGCTGACTGACTTTTATTATTGTCTTCCCCGGACGATCGAGCTCGGTAATAAGCAGCATCACCGAAGCGAACGCCAGTATCAGGGCAAATCTTGCGACCAGGGTGCGAATGCCGGTTAGCCCGGCTTGGTATCCCATCAACGTCATCGTCAGGATTGCCACGAAATAGAGGGTTATTCCAATGCTCATTGGAATGCGGTTACGGATCCCCGCGGTTATGCGTTTCGAGTGAAGGTCAATCACTTTATTCAATGAATCTACGAAAAGCCCGGCGAAGATTGAGCCAGAGTTTTCTTTTGCCAAACTGACCGACAGCGCCCAAAGCTCATTATGCAGCTCTTCGGATCTGGTTATCGCCTGTTTCACCTGGTCGATGGACTTGATGGACTGGGCGCCCTTTAATCGAACATCCACATACTCTTGGAGAAGCCCTTTGATTTTCGAACTGTACGGCTCTGGAAGTATCTGAGCCCGCAGGTAAGCTGTCCCTATGGCATTAGCTTCTTCGAGCAATACACTCTTTCTGGCATTATGAATGGAGCCAGCCATTCCAAACGTAAATGCCAGCAAAAAAGCGAGCATAGCAAGTGCGGCTCCCATAAGTGCGCCAGTTTGCCCTTTCTCTTCATCTTTTGACCGCTGCTTTCGCCATTTCCCCAGATGAAAACCTATTTCGGCTGCTGTAAAGAGTATGAGTGTTGTGATCAGAAAAACAGCCCATAGTGGAATATGATCTATGATTTGAACCATTATTTTTTAGGCTCCTTTAAATATCTTTTGATTGTCATAGATATTTAGTCAGGCTTAACTTCGGAAATCACATGTATCTTGCCAATATCTCAACATCAATTTAATTACAGATATTGCCATACTAAGCGGTATAGCCCCGCTTCATAAAATCGTTACACGATTTTATTCCAAGTAAATGCTGCGTTTGCCCCCCAACCCTGAACCGTGAACCATGAACCTTTGAACCGGTAACCGTCTACCTGTATTTTATACGTCTTTCTTGTCGTGCCGAAGCTCACAGCGAAGGCTGATAATCAAGGATCAAGGTTTGACCCCCCAACCATTGACATGAGTCAAGAGCAGACTTGACCCCAAGCATCAGCTTTCGCAATATTTAGAATATTTTCAGGTTGAATGGACAATTTAAACATATTCATTCATCAAGCAGTGTTGATAAGACCTAATATTTATGGAACCTTCAACATCCATCTCCTGGCTGATTCATGATCCTTAAAGGAAAAATGTTTAATAGAGGCTTTAACAAAGTGCTTTCCAAGGGATTCTGCCACATCAGCAATTTTGGAGTCAGTCACGATGGCCACCTTGGCGATTTTACGATGATGATTACGCACAAATTTCATGTGTTCAATCATCCCATTAAAATCCTCCCATCCGGGGAACCTTTCGGTCACAATGATAATCCCGTTCAATCTTCCCCTTTCTTCAATGAAGGGATCAACGACCTCTGATAAGGTCAGAAAGTCCTGCGTCTCTAATTTTCCCTCAGGTCGAACCGTAAGCACTCCTGAATTCTCATCTAACTCGTAGGATATCATCGGTTTCTCCAATTATGGAAATTATGTTCAGACCGTAGGTTATTTTATTTATATATTACTCACCTGGCCGTAGCATTCATAAAACACTCCAAGTGTTTCTGCCATTTTTTAACTTTCTCGTCTTCACCTATCTTTTCAAAGAAGTCCAGCCTTTCATCTATTTCCATATCTCGAATCTCAGCAAAGGTGCAGTCTTCTCGTTTACCCTTGTACGGACAGTCTTTAAAAACGTTTAACAGCTTATCATCAAGATCTTTAGTCGTCATATTATACAAAGTCGCTATGGCATCAGTCTGCTGTTTGGTCGTCCACCGGTGGCAGCATAATACGGGCGTCGGCCACGATGCATTTTTCCCCGGAGCACATGACCGGGTTGAGGTCTATGGATTCGATCATGTCGGCTGCGGCCATGACGAATTCTGAAAAACAGACCAGGGTCCGGGTCAATTCGTCGCGATTGACAGCCGGGCGACCCCGGTACCCGGAAAGCAGGGGAGCGGCCTTAAGACCCTTGATCATGGCCTCCACATCCTCGTTTCCCACAGGTGCCATGCGCAAACTGACGTCCTGGTAGATTTCTACGCCGATTCCGCCCATGCCCAATAGGATCACGGGCCCGAATTGATCATCCATTTTAGCGCCTATGATCAACTCCAGGCCGGAAACCATTTGTTCTATGAGCATGGCCTCGAAGCCGTCCAATCGGCTGAAGGTTTCAAATACGGCTGTCAGTTCCCGGATGCTCTTGATGCCTGTGCGCACACCGTCCACATCCGACTTGTGGACAATGCGACTGGAAACGACCTTGGCCACCAGGGGAAACCCCAGGTCGGCGACAACCGGTTCAATCTGGTCGGTATCCGTGACAACTACAAAACGCGGCACCTCCAGTCCCGCCGCGGACAGCAGTCGTTTAGCGTCAGGTTCGCTCACCCATCCACGGGTACGTGCTGACTCCAACACGGTCTTGATTTCGGCTTTCAACATGGTTTGTTCCCTTTTATGGCTTTGACCATTAACACGGCACCTTTAATTGACGGGGACACCGGAACTCCGTTGAATTCAAATCCCTCGATGAGCATGCGATAGCGTTCCACATGGGGGACATAGGCGATCAGGGGTTTGTTGTGGCGCCGGCAGACCAGGCTCAGGCGGGCGCCGAGATCAGAGGTGATTTCCGGTGTGTAAGGCAGCAGCAGAATAATAATGACGTCCAGTTCAGGAGACCGGGCCAGATGTTCGGCGGCGGCCATAAAGTCACCGTCTGTGGCACTGCCGGTCAAATCAATGGGATTGGTCAAAGAGGCAATGGGCTGTACGCTGGAGGACAGATCAGCGCGAATTTTGGACTGCTGCTCTTGATTGAAGGCCGGAATGGACAGGCCGTGCCGGCTGCATATGTCCACTGCCAAAGCCCCGTGCCCGCCGCTGGGGCTGATAATGCCCACACGGCCTTCGATGGGTTCCCCATAGCAGCTTAAGGCCCCACAAAAAGAGACCAGTTCGAGTTCATTGATTGCCTCGACGATGCCGTGCTGGGCCAGTGCAGCGGAAAAGACCGCGTAGTCCCCGGCCATGGAGGCGGTGTGAGAAGAGACGGCCCGCATGCCTTCGCTGGTCTTACCGGATTTCAAAACGATCACGGGTTTTGGGCACTGGCGGGCGGCCTGCACAAAATCGCGCCCCTCACCCCGGGCAAACCCTTCGATGTAAAAGGCGATAACCCCGGTGCCCGGATCTGCAGCCAGATACTCGAGCAGATCCAGTTCCCGGACAAGGGCCTTGTTGCCGATGCTCACCCCCAGGGAAAAGCCGATCCCCTGTTCGGCGAATTTGGTCATCTGATCCACCAGCACACCGCCACTCTGGCTCACCAGGGCCACCTTGCCGGACTCGGGCCGGATCATGCGTTCACTGGGGATGAAAAAGGTGTCGATGTGGCCGGGAACATAGATGCCCAGACAATTGGGACCGATAAACGGAAAACCGTGCTGCCGGGCCAGATCAGCCAGCTGCTGTTGCAAATCCAGGCGTCCGACTTCGGCAAAGCCCCCGGAAATGATCGTTGCCCCACCGACTCCGGCATCGATACAGTCTTTGAGGATATCCAGGGTATATTCAGCCCGCACGGCGATAATCGCCAGATCCACGGGCCGGGGCAGGTTCTTAATGCCGGTGTATACTTTCCGGCCGAAAAGTTCGCCGCCGCCGGGATTGACCGCAAATACATCCACCGGATAGCGCAGATGAATTTTGTTGAAAATAACGTTGGCCGGGTGGCGCTCTCGTTTCAAAGACACCCCGATGACCGCCACAGTTTTAGGTCGAAACAGTCGCTTGAAATCCCAGCCCGGGGACCTTGATTTCATTAACAGGCCGTTTGATGGTACACAGGTATCTTGCAATGTTTTTCTCCGGATACGACGCTTGGGTTATGGTTTTGTTTCGCTCTGCTTAATGCGGCTTCATTTATACTTTTGCTGCTGTTGCGTCCATTCGGGTAAGCCGACCAATGGCATTGTCAGGAGCGATCGGCCGGGTCAGCTGTTTATAAGATATTATATCTTCTTTTAAAACCTCGATCTTTTCCCTGATATGATTTTCAAGTTTTTT
>CAXMTB010000247.1:0-4266 GCA_964195835.1 uncultured Nitrospinaceae bacterium
GGTCTGACATCTCAGATCAGAAGGGCCGCTGTGTCTATTCCTTCTAATACCTGCCCTGTTAAATAGTGCGTTGCATTAAAATCTTATTTCAAGAAATGAGATTTTATTTAACAGGGTAAACAGAAGGATATGGAAGAAAGAGCTGTTGGCGATGCACCCTCAAAGGCAGTTTATTTAAAAGACAAAAGAAAAAAATAAAGAAAAAACTTCTAACAATTGGCCAACTTGAAATCGCAAATTGCGACATTAAGTTTGGGATGGAGTGGCGGCGGACAATTAAAAGGAACGGCGTTTTATGAAAATAAAATTGCTTGTAGGGATGTTTGCCTGTCTTTTCATCATCGGCTGCATCATCTCATTTGGCAGCGCCAAGACGGATGATGCCGGGATTGTGTACGCCCCTGCAACAGATCCGTTGAATGCCACCTACATAGTCGAGGGTCAAAAAATACGATTGATCGATGGCCGTAGTGAAACAGAATCTGCACCCGGTTCGGCAATCAAAGTCATCACTTCCGTGTTCGGCAAACCGGTCTATGGAAACATTGACGGCGAGAGTGGTGCGGACGCAGCGCTGATTTTAACGTACAATCCCGGGGGCAGCGGAACCTTCTACTATGTCGCGGCCGCGCTCAACGTAAACGGTTTTTATTTGGGTACCCGAGCAATCCTGCTCGGCGACCGGGTGGCCCCGCAAAATGTCAGTGTAAGCAACGGTGTGATCGTTGCGAATTATGCCGACCGTAGACGGGACGAGCCAATGGCGGCCTCGCCCTCTGTCGGCAAGTCAAAATATCTGGTTCTTGAGCGTAATGTGTTAAAAAACAAAGCCCCCCTTACCGAGGGAGAAGAGGTTCTTGACGGTTGGGTAACCATCGGTCATGAAGTGCGATCGTTTGTACCGTGTTCGCAGGCAAGAGCGCTCTGGCTTCCGGGAAATTCACCGGCGTTGAATGAAGTGGTGGCAGCCTATCGAAAAGCACTCCCCGGTCCAATGCCGTACACACCGCTTTTCATGACCCTTTCCGGAAAGATTGCTGCGCCTATCTCCGACGGCTTTGGGGCGGATTACGAAGCGTCGTTTTTTACTACGCAGCTTGTTCGGGTGTTTCCACAAGGAAACTGCAAGAGCGATTTGATCTATGTGGATTCACCATTGCCGGGCTCACGTGTCGCATCACCCCTCAGAATCCGGGGGCATGCAAGGGGTAAATGGTTTTTCGAGGGGGATTTCCCCGTTATCCTTTCGGATGCAAACGGTAAATTTATCGCCCAAGGATATGCCACCGCAAAAAACGGTTGGATGACTGAAATGCTCGTACCATTTGAATCAGTGATTAAATTCAAACCACCGGGTTCCGGCAGTAAAGGCACCCTTGTTCTGAAAAAAGACAATCCAACCGGCCGGCCGGAATTTGACGATGCACTGGAAATACAGGTTTTTTTTAAATGATCGCGTCTCTGCTTGGGAAATCCGGGATGGTCGTGCGTTCATACGTCTCCTATCGTACCAAACGATACGTCTGTTGGTCAAAAAGAAAATTTACACACGGATCAAGTTCTGATACCCTAATGGCCGTGTGCCGGAAGTCCCCCGAAAAAATGACGGTATCTGCAGCGCAGGATGCCATCGTCTGCCGCCCGATACCAACACCGAACAGAGGACTGAGCCATGAACGAAACCCGTAAAAGCAAGCAGACATTCGCACCGGCCGACGGCGCCCAGCCCTACGTGCCCAACGTGAGCCCCCAGAAAGATGCATGGTACACGGCCTTTTTCATTGAAAATCACATAGACCACTTTGCCTTTCCCCAACACGTGGCAACTTCCGAGCAGATTCGGTTCATGGTCTACACCGAAGATGAGGAGCGATACTATCCGTGTTCCGATCGAATGTTTAAGGCCATCATGAGCCGAAACCAGCCCGATTTTCTTCAGAGAAAATACGGCGAGGTGCTGGACCGGGTTTTGAAGCTGATCCACCGAATGATCGACGATCCGTGGGAAAAAGATTATCTTGATGCACTGATCCGTATCAAGTTCGAACATGAGATACGCGACGAGATCATGATTCCGTCGCGACTGGAAAATCGTTTGATCAATATATTTCTCAACCGAACCCAGATCGAAGACCCCTATTTCTGCGAAAAGGGGATGCGAAACCTTCGGGCCGGCGGCGCACTGCGTTCGACGGCCTGTCGAAACGCCCTGAACATGTTGGAAGTAGAAGACCTCGGCAGCACGCACCGAACGCTCACCGAAACCCGGGAGATTCTCCGTTTCATCGAACTGAAACGGTTGCTTGCGTTGACGGTGGAAACATCGCTCTGGATCGACGATAACGCCGTCCGATTCACCGAATCAGATTACATTCGCCTTTTTAAGCGCCCGGTGACCGGCGACGGCGCCCAGGCCCTCTTCGATTTTTTGGGAATTCGTGGAAAGGAATCACCGGAAAATCCCGGTCTGGTCCCGAAAAAAATTCTGTGGCTGGGCGACGAATCCGGAGAGATCATGGTCGACCTGGTCATCATTCGGCTCCTTGCGCGCCTGGGGCACAAGATCATCGTCGGCTTCAAAGAGGGCGCGGTTTACACCAAGGTCGACCTCGACGACGCCCACAGCGACGAAACCCTGAACAGTGAACTCGATAAAGCCTATTTTATCCGGGAAAAGCACCTGGGGAAAAACGAACTCGTAGATATTCTTCGAAGCGACTACAATATTATCGTTATTTCCGACGGCACCCGGGAAAATGTCAACCTGCTATTGGCCTCCACTGCCTTTGCCCGCCTTTTCAAGGAGGTCGACGGCGTTATTTCCCGAGGACCCGACCAGAAGCGACGATTTTTTGGGAGCCACTTCCAGTTCACCCAGGACCTCTTCAATATTTCGGCCGGAGAGGACAACGCGGTCGTGGTCAGCTTCAAGCCCCGGCATCCGGCGGTGATCAAGTACACCTACAGCGAGCTGGAAGAAAAGGCCAAGGCGATTATCGAGGAAATGCGGGCCGCCAAGCAGAAAGGCATGACCGTTATGTTCTACAGCGGTATCATCGGATCGATTCCCGGAAGACTCCAGATGGCCAAAAAGATCATGTCCGTCTTGATCGATCACCTGAGACGGGAATATGCCCTGACCTTTATCATCAACCCTTCTGAGCACTTCGAGAAGGGAATGGATGCGGATGATCTCATGTACATGTGGGAGATTGTCCAGCGCAGCGGATTCATCGACATCTGGCGGTTTCAGACCTACGAGGACATCGTTCAGGCCTTCCGAATTATGGAGAGCAAGGTCCCGCCGGAGTGGGTCGGAAAAGACGCCACATTCAGCACCGGATGCACCAAGGAGATGAAGATCGCTCTGGACGTCCAGAAGAAGCACCCGGAGATGCAGATTGCCGGTCCCGCCAAGGAAAAATTCATGCGGCGCAGCGAGTACGGTGTCGGGATGTTCTACGATCAGCGTCTGGCCGATATCTGCCAGGGGTAGTCGAATGCCGACGATTTGTACTTGTTCAGGGGGTGCGCTTCCCCGTGAAACGATATTGGCGGAGTGGCTTCGTTATTTCAATGACTTAGCTGTGGGGGAGACCGCGGCTCCCGCATGCTTTTTGCGGGAGAACGCGGAGGGGGCAGGAATGCCCCCGCTGCTAAGTCATTGAAATGACCAGACACGTAGACACCGGAGTGAAGCGGGGGAGCGTACTCCCTGAACACGTACGACGATTTTAATTTTGGAAAATGTTTTTGTTGCCTTATAAATATCGAAACAGTGTTGATATGACTTATGACGAACCTTAATTCTCTATAATTTATCAGTATTTTACTTGACTCCCTATATAAAATAAACCGGTTATTTACCGGTATATTTTTTTGGTTTTTTCCAAAATACCCTTCCACAACGCCTTGATTTCCTCTATCCCCAACATGTATCCCGCCGACATAAGGATGACAACAAACACCAGACCGGTCAAAATCGAAACAGCGAGGCTTCCGCCAAATGTGGCTGAATCGAATCCCGACAGGACGGTTCCCTTGAAAAACTCCAGAAACAGGCCCAACGGTATGCTCAACAGGATCGTCCGCAGATAAAATCGATACACCCTGAGACAATCTTTATTTTCACTCTTTTTGTTCCAAAGAACGTATAGCACGGCGACCTGGAAAATGGCTGAAAGTGAAATTGCCAGGGCCACCCCTCCGGCACCCATCTTCAGCATTCCAACCGTGTAAACGGGAATGCTCAGAATCACCGCCGCG
>CAXMTB010000248.1:0-4263 GCA_964195835.1 uncultured Nitrospinaceae bacterium
CTTCGATGCGGCCGCCGTGTTTGTTCACGACTTTCTCAACCACCGCCAGGCCAAGTCCGGTCCCCCCGCTTCCTTTGGTCGAGAAAAACTCTTCCAGCATGTTTCGCCGGGTGGCCTCGTCCATTCCCGTGCCGTTATCTTCTACTTCGAACATGAAATGATTTTTATCGAAATGGTCTGTGTTCACATTTACAAGATGCTGTTTTTTTTCTTTATCGTGGTGGCAGGCTTCCAAGGCGTTCCAGATTAAATTATGCAGCATTCTGCGGATGCCGGCCGCGTCCAAACGCACATCCGGCAGGGCGGCATTGATCTGCTCGTCGAGCTGAATATTCATGGCGGCGGCCTTTTCCCGGAATAATTGCACCGCATCCTGCACCAGCCGGCCCGGCGAGACCATTTCATATTTCAGTGGGCGATTTTTAGAAGAATATAAGATGTTTTGGACAACATCCGTAATATCGAAAATATTTTTATTGACGATGCTCCAGCCCTTTCTGGCAAGCTGGATATCACCCTCATTAAATGCTTCATCCACGACATAGGCGCCCCCCTGCAACCCTTCCAGAATGTTTTTGATGCCATGGGATAACAGTGCGATCGACTGGCCTAAAGTCGTCAGCTCTTTTTGACTTTTTTTTATCCGGGTGATGTTGGTGCCCATTTCGATAATGGCCTCAACTTCGCCATTAGCATCCATGATGGGGGATGATTGAATCAGCATCTGGCAAATTTTACCATCGGGTAATTGAACCGTCTTCTCACCAACATGAATGCGCTTATCCTGTAACGTTTTTTCAACAGGGCAAGCACGACATATATTGGGTGAACCCTTGTAAACGGTATGGCATAGTTTCCCGGTGCCGTCACCAAAATCATTCTTGAAACTCCGATTAACAAAAAGAAGGCGGTGTTCGAGATCCTGAATAGAAATATGGCAGGGGAGCAGATCGATAATATGATCGATGTAAGATCCGGCAACATTGGGCCGGCCGCCGGATTCGCTTTTTGGAGGGTGTTGTTTTTGATCTGCCATGATCTAATTCAGAAAAATTGAAGTGTATTCAGACGATTCCACCCTTCATTTTCGGACACTTTTCAGTGACCCTGGCCGGACACTTTTGCGGGTTTGTATTGATCGTCGAAGTGCAATGTCAGCCCCCGATTACCCCACCACAATACTTTATTTGTGCCTTGTTTCATCCGTTCCTCAAGCATTTTGGCAACGCGTCGTTCCAAACCGTTTCCGTTGTTGTCAAGCAGAGTGAGAATGAAATTGTCATTTGAATCCTGCTCCAGGGTAAAGTTACGCTTCTCAAAGAGTAAATTTCGCATGTTCTGCAATGTTGTCTTATTGCCATCTTCGTGGCGGTAGTGCTCACCGCCTAATTCTTTAAGAAAATATTCGTAAGTCAATCGTGCAACCATAACACAGTAAAAATCAAATTCGATTTTTTGAGGATCACTGCCATACATTTCATCAAGAAAATAACTATACACCAGATCCTTTAAACCGTTTTCAATCAACCAACGATAGCGATATTTTTTAAGCATATCCTCTGAGGACAATCGCATATTGGTACTGCCAAAACAACGGATGTTTTTTCCGGTTTCAAAATCTCTTAAAATGACTATTTTCAAGGGAAGTTGAGTTTTTGGTAGAATTACTTCAATGCTTTTACTTTCATCTTCCTTGTCCCAATTTTCCCATCCGCGCTCATCCGATAGCGCTGGTGCGATAAACTTTTTTATTTGCTTGTTCTTTTTTAAACATAAATAAACATCACCGTTTGGACAACGAACCTGCTTGAAATATTGTAAACTGCCCTCCTTGGTGTATTCCGAATCCATATAGATTTCCTTGATCGCAAGCGGATCAAAAAGGGGGAAAATATGTTGTTCACAGTATTGCTCTAAAATACCAGGTGCTCTTACACCTCCATGGTAATAGCTCATTGAAAGGATCGTGTTGGCGGCAAGATCCCAGGCAATATGAGGACGAAATCCCGCAACCATATCTCCTGATTTTGCCGGACCTTTACCGATCCCCTTTTCTTTGCTGTGTTCTCCGTAAAATTGTTTAAAATGAAAATCGAAGGCAATTTTAATCCCTTCGATGATACCCAATTGCTTAGCACGACTTATCAGATCACATCTAAGAGAGTGGATTTGCTCAAATGTGAATTCAAGAGTATCTTCATAGTACCTTGAACGGCTGCCGAACATGCCAAGACCGCTTGCCAAAGCAACGCAACGATCCCTGTTGTTACTCAAGTGATTAATACGACGATAGCCGGCCAATATACGAAAAACATTGAGCAAAGCAAGATTACTGAGATCTTTTCCCCGTAACCGGGCAGGACCGTAACTTTCCATGGCCTGCACGATACCTAAATCATTGACAAAGGGCGCTAAAATAAGAGGCCCAGGGTCGCACAGATGATACGCATGCGTTTGCATTTTTTTGCAAATCAGCTCAAAGTGCCGATTTATTCTTCGAGACTCCAAAAGAAACTGTTCGGTATATAGATGATAAGCACTGGCTATACCCGTAAATGGTTTATCTTCTTTTGATGTCTCGCTGCCACAGTAGCGATCTAAGGCTATTGGCGCACGGTTTTTATCTGTCAATGCCCATCGCGAAAATACCCTGTAAACCGCATATTTTGAGCAACGTAATTTGAGAGTCTTCACAATTTGCTGGGCGGAACAGCCAGGATAACGTAGTTTCTCTAAGATAATGGTCAGTTCAGTGGCACTACTCATAGCCTCTTTGCCCGGCAGGTTTGCCGGAATAATTGCCCAGGGACCAAAAAGACGATATTCGTCCACTAATCGGTAATAACTGGTTGCCGATATGCCATATTGCATACAGATCTCTTTTATTCCAGCTGAACGGTTAAAAAAAAGCTCCCGCAGCAATTCTAAACGTTTGTGGTAAATATCATTATCATGGAAAAATGTTTTTCTCCGTTGCTTTTGAGTTCGCCCTTTTATTGGACGCTTGTTAAGCTGTAATAATTGATTAAGCGTACGCTGTATACGAAACCAAAACTTACTGTCCTCAACCCGATCAGAAATAGAACGCCCGTATGAGGCAAGAATTTGTGAAACACCCTCCATATTGACTTCATCCCGCGTTAAGACAAGCGCCTGTGCTATCCGTAACATGGCCTGTTGTGAAAGAGAAGGCCGCGCCTTACAGACAATGACAATCAACCGTTCAAGCATCGGTGAATAGCGCAATGTTTTGAGTTTAGGAAACAGACCTAAAACGCCATGCTTAACAAATCGATCTTCCTTTTCGTAATATTGCGAACGCGACAGTTCATGGCTTTGGCAAACATTTTTGATCGGGACACCATCGAACCATACTTGCCGGATGATCTCGTAATTTGCGATAACCGGATCATCATCGACAAAGTAAGGTGTACGGCTGGAATACTGTGCCATCGCCTGCGAGACTTTCGCAGCCAATAATTTGAAATACTCTCTGCTCTTATGCGATAGGATCATGGCAGCGATCGTACCATGCTAATCGCAATAAATCAAGTAAAAAAATACCAGGCTATTCGCAATATATTTTTACCCAAATTATCCTTGATTTTCCTTTATCTGAAATGATATCAAAGGATGTGAATTTAGACAAACACCGTCAATTCAGCTTGTTACAGTTCTCATGGCTCTTAAGCCCTATTCGGCGAACTGGTTAAGATGCCATTAAAAAGCGATGCGTTTAGCCTGGGGCATTCCCAGGCTAAACGCAAATTGTTAGAGTTTGTTACTTGCTGATATTGTTGACATTATTAATTTCAGCGTTCATTTTCGATCCTAAATGTGTCCGAAAATGGAGGGCAGAATCGTCTGGTATTAAAACCAATCCCCAAAAATTCCTGATCCACTATACCGAAAAGGTGTTTATAAATCAATATAAGTCTTGTATTTCAACGCAGTCTATTGTACAAATATCGTTGATTGGTTGATTAGTTGATAGGTTAAGTGGTTATAAATATGGATTTATCCCACATTTGCAAAATAATTGGACACTGACACTCAGGTTTCAGGTGTCGGGTTTCAGGTGTCAGTAGTAAAAAAGTGAGAGCCGGCCTGAAACCTGACACCCGACACCTGAAACCTATTCTCCGAAAAGGCTTCAATACGCCCGAAAATGTCCAAAAAAAATGAGCTATTTTCATAGTAAATTAGGAGGTCTGAAAACAGAGTAAATTGTCAAGTCTGTGCATAAGTTACCTGGATATTTGA
>CAXMTB010000249.1:0-301 GCA_964195835.1 uncultured Nitrospinaceae bacterium
CTTTTCACGGGAGAACGCAAAAAGGGAACGGACGCCATGAACACGTACTTGACAGCCCCCCTACTCATTTGTAATAATCGAAGTATTCTAATTAAATTGATGCTTGTAAAGCAGATATTCCCCTGATTCCTCTATTCTGGATCTTTTGCAGATATATTTCTCTTTCTGGTTAGCTCGGATATTTCATGAAATATCCGGGTTAGTACCAAAATGCTCCTCTAAAGTGCCGGTTGTTTAACCCTAATTGATCGGAAGTTGAGGACACCCCATATCCCCCCGATAACGGGATCTTCGTTTCACT
>CAXMTB010000249.1:311-4131 GCA_964195835.1 uncultured Nitrospinaceae bacterium
CTATTTTTTGGTAATAATTGGGGGGTTCTAATTAAATTGATGCTTGCAAAGCAGATATTCCTCTGTTTCCCCTATTCTAAATCTAATGCGGAAATACTTCTCCTTCTGGTTAGTGCCAAAATTCTCCTCTAAAACGCCGGTTGTTTAACCCTAAATGAGCGAAATTTGTTTACGATCAATTGGGGTTTAAATACTCAACGCAACATCCCAAACCAAAGGAGGTGTAAAATGGCTAACACTAATCGACGCCATTTTCCTCGACAAAATGAGGAAGCCACCATTCAGGTTTTAATGACTCCGGACTATTTTGCAGACCCTAAAGATAGGCGTGACTTCCTTCCGGTTAAAATGTATAATCAAAGCGAAGACGGCCTCTACATTGAAATTGATCGTGTCCTGCAACCCGGATCCAATGTCACCATCAAAATGGTCGCACCGGAGAGGGACCATCCCGAAGATGCCTACTTCATACACGATGGACGGGTTGTATGGTGCAAAAAAGTCGATGATAAAACATCATGTTTTGGGGTTGGTGTAAAAATACTCACTAAGGTCGTTCGGGCCGAAGTTCTGACTTCACATCTTGATAGGCCGGTATGAAAATGGAAGCGTTTATTCACGGTATTCCCAAGGCGGAATTGCATATTCACATCGAAGGTTCCCTCGAACCGGAACTGATGTTTGAACTGGCCGCCAAAAACGGCGTTCGCCTTCCCTTTGAATCGGTTGCCGATGTCCGCCGGGCTTATGATTTTACGAACCTCCAGTCCTTTCTGGATATCTATTATCAAGGGGCACAAGTGCTGATTACTGAAGATGATTTCTATCAAATGACCTGGGCCTATCTTCAAAAAGCAGCCGAGCAGAATGTTCGCCATACGGAAATATTTTTTGATCCTCAGACGCACACTGCCCGCGGAATTAAATTTGAAACAATCCTGCAAGGAATTCATAGCGCATTATTGGATGCCAGGCAGCAGCTTGGCCTGTCATCAAATTTGATCATGTGTTTTTTGCGGCATCTGAGTGCAGCAGAAGGCATGAAAACTCTTGAGCAGGCCCTGCCGTTTAAAGATCGCATTGCTGCAGTGGGACTGGATTCCGCTGAATTGGGGCATCCGCCGGAAAAGTTTAAGCACGTATTTGATTTAGCGCGCCAAAACGGTTTTAAAACCGTGGCCCATGCCGGCGAGGAAGGACCCCCGGAGTATATCTGGCAGGCCTTGAAGTTGTTAAAAGTTGAACGGATAGACCACGGGGTTCGCTGTGTTGAAGATCCCGGTCTGGTGGAATACCTGGTGAAAGAGCAAATCCCTTTAACCGTTTGTCCGTTGTCTAACATCAAACTTCGGGTTTTTGACAACATGCGTCAGCATAATCTCAAGCAAATGCTGAACTTGGGCCTGCGTGTAACCATAAACTCTGATGACCCGGCTTATTTTGGAGGCTATATCGAAGACAATTTTCGAGCCCTGTACGCAGCGCATGGCTTAGATTTTCAAGATATTTATAAGATAGCCCGCAACGCCTTTAAGGCTGCATTTCTTACTTTGGCAGAAAAGCAAAAATATCTGGACGAACTGGATGAGTTTATGTCTGATTTTGCGCGAAGACATATGCAAGTCACCCAAATTAACAAACAAACACTTGAACCCCTGACTCCTTGAATCCTGGAACCCTTTATCCTATAATAATTTCATGCAGCTCTGTTGCCCAGGCACTACTTTCATGCTTTGGGCCAGTTAGATTAGGCATCAGCCGGTTGTTTTTTTTGTATAACTGTTGTAGGAAGGACATCAGTTTGACCCGCCTTTCGCTTTAGCGAGTTTCGGCGCGGTAAACAAACGATCTTACGCGTTCAGGGGGTGCGATTCCCCGTGTAACGATATTGGTGGAGTGGCTTCGTCATTTCAATGACTTAGCAGTGGGGGAGACCGCGGTTCCCGCATGCTTTTCGCGGGAGAACGCGGAGGGAGCAGGAATGCCACCGCTGCTAAGTCATTGAAATGACCAGATACGTAGACACCAGAGTGAAGCGGGGGAGCGCACCCCCTGAACACGTACAAACGATCAGCGACCCCAGTGAAATCGTCCTGACGAAATTTCACAAGGCAGGCAAATGACCAACGAGAAAAAAACACCCATTGCCGTGGTCGGGATGGCCGGGCTGTTCCCCGGCGCCCTTGACCTGAACACCTTCTGGCAAAACATTGTCGACAAGGTAGACACCACCGGAGAGGTGCCCCCCGGCCGATGGATTGCCGATCCGGATGATATGTTTCACCCGGATCCCATGCCGGACAAAGCCTTTTCAAAACGGGCCTGCCTGATTCAGGATTTCAAATTCGACCATAAAGGACTCGACCTTGACGAAGATCTTTTAAACGCCCTGGACCCTTTGCACCAGATGGCCCTTCACACCGGCCGGGACGCTTTATCAAGCTGTGATACCTCATCGATAGACAAAAAAAATATCGGGATCGTGCTCGCAGCCATCGCGCTTCCTACAGACTCATCTTCATCTATTACCCGAAAAATCCTCGGAACATCCTTTGAAGAAAAGCTTTTCGGCGGCCCTTTACCGGAGAAGCATCAAGCACTTTCAAAAAAAGAATGCCTGGCCGCCAGGGTCACCAGCCTTCCGGCGGCTCTGCTGGCCCAAGCCCTGGATCTTGGCGGCGGAACCATGACCCTTGATGCAGCCTGTGCGTCATCCCTGTATGCCGTGAAATTGGCCTGCGACGAACTGTCATCTTATAGGGCTGAGGCCATGCTGGCCGGCGGCATTTCAAGACCCGAATGCCTCTACACCCAGGTGGGGTTCAGCCAGCTCCGCGCGTTGTCTCCTTCGGGTCGCTGCGCCCCGTTTGACGAAACCGCGGACGGCCTTGTGGTGGGAGAAGGGGCGGGCATCCTGGTTTTGAAACGTCTCGATGATGCCTTGCGGGATCAGGACACCATTCATGCCATCATCAAAGGCATCGGACTTTCCAATGACATGCGGGGAAATCTTCTGGCCCCGGACAGTGAGGGCCAGGTTCGTGCCATGAAGAGCGCTTATGAAAATGCGGGCTGGTCTCCTGTCGATGTGGATCTCATTGAATGCCACGGCACGGGAACTCCGGTAGGGGATGTTGTGGAGCTTCAAAGTTTGAAAAACCTCTGGGAAAAATCTGGCGGGTCAACACGCCAGTGCGCCATCGGATCCATCAAATCCATGATCGGCCATCTTTTGACCGGTGCAGGGGCTGCAAGCATGATCAAAACCCTTCTGGCCTTAAAACACAAAACTTTGCCCCCTTCTCTCAATTTCACTCGATCTTCGGACAAGAGTCCCCTTCATAACAGTCCGTTTCGGGTGCAGACCGAGCCTGAACCCTGGATGAGAAGAGATGAGCATACCCCCCGCCGCGCTGCGGTGAGTGCATTCGGGTTCGGCGGAATCAACAGCCACCTGCTCTTTGAAGAGTGGAACCCTAGGATTGATGATTGTCGATTGATGATTGATGATTGTAAGTCCTCAAACCTAAAATCAAAAACTTCCACCACCCATCAACAATCATATATCAACAATCATATATCAACAATCCAACCCCCTCCTATCGCGGTTATCGGCATGGCTGCTGCTTTCGGCCCCCTGACATCTTTAAGGGCATTCCAGGAAACCGTATTAAACGGCGAATCCATCATCTCCAAAAGACCCGAAGGCCGGTGGAACGGATGTGATAGTGTTGCAGACATTTATCTGGATAACAGGGCGGCATGGGGCGGATTCATGGATGAACTTTCTCTTGATCTTCAGGAATTTCGCATACCGCCC
>CAXMTB010000250.1:0-4130 GCA_964195835.1 uncultured Nitrospinaceae bacterium
GCTTCAAGGTGCCGAATGACCGTATTATCGACGGTGTGGACCAACTTGCTTTTCTACTAGGGAAGCAAGAGAAGTCGAACAGGGAGGGATTCATTGTATACAACAATGACGATGTGTACGGATACAAGTGGCGCAACTGGAAGATGCATCTTATAGAACTTGAAAACATGAACAGTGAGCCCCGCCCTTTGAATGTACCAAGAATTTATAATTTAATAACGGATCCTAAAGAGGAATATAATATGGCATCGGAAGCCACGTGGGTAGCTCCTGTTGTTTTCGAAAAGATTGTCGAATTTCAAAAAACCCTCGTTCAGGAACCACCAATAACACTTGGCACGCCAGACCCATACGAACCATCTAAGAAATCAGAATAAATTACAACCAGCTAACAACTTGCTGCACGGGAACGCAAAAAGCCGCGCCCGCTGAAGAGTCCGTTATACGCAGGGGCTGTAAGAACTATAAATCAGATGCGCAATCCTGTGTACAAAACTGCAAAACACACTCAAGGGAGAAGTTATTATGAGCATGGAAACTTTTCAGAAAATAAGGGAAATGGGAAAAGAGTTAAAGGAGAAAAGAAGAAATGAAGAAATAGATTATAATTATATGACCGCTCCCTGTGGATTGCCATGTTTCGAATGTTATCTTTATCTATCACAGTTTGACCAAGGAATGGCTGAAACAATAGCAGGTGTTTTTAATGTTTCACCTGAGCAAATCAAATGTAAGGGATGTAGGGGCGAAGATGGGAAATGTGCACATCATACCATGGAATGCAGGGTTTATAAATGTATTGAAAACACTGATATGAAAACTTGTGCCGAATGCAACGATTTTCCCTGTGAATATCTTCATCCTTATAGAGACCAGGCGGAAAAATGGCACAATACTAAAGTGTATAATCTTTGCCGTATAAAAAAACTCGGGCTTGAAAAATGGGCAAAAGATGAGGCTGGTGGTATTCTGGACAAATATTTCTACGGCACTTGGACTTTATAAATAATAGTAGATGATCGAGTGTGATCGGGGGTCGGGCCAAGCCAAGCATTTGATAACAAAGGACATGTAGATAAAAAGAGGGCTTAAAATAGGGCAATAATGGCTTTTTGGGTCCTAAAATAACGCAAATAGGGAGACACGGTTGGCAAGAGCGAAACGTCATTACATTCACGGGCATGTCTGGCACACCCCGGGTGAAATATGCTTCGCCCCGGTTAAATATTAAATGCAGATTTAACCGGGCAGGCATTTCCCAGGGCAAGAATTCAACAGAGTAAATTACCCATCGTTGTCATAAAAAAGAGTTTCTTTTGAAATTTGCAAAGGTAACTCTAAGTGATGAGAACAGCTATTTTTGGAACGTTTTTAATGTAAATTAAAATAGATAGCTTGGTCAGATCCCAATTGCCCCATTTCCCAATTTGCCGGAGATGAAATTGAAATGACTTCTGGAATTCTTTCATTCCCAAGCGTGATGGACATCTATGATGTCAAGGAAATGTTCTCTAGATACTACGTGGATCCCGATATTGCACAGCAGAACGTCCCCTCAAAGTGGAAGGTCAAGATCCATGACAATGGCAAGGCATTGCTACTAGTCATGGTACAAAATTGTAAAAAAATGGTTTAGGACTACCTGATCAATGTGGGTTCAGTGGGAATGCCCCACATATGGATCGAACTCGAGGGACCGCCTGAGGTCGTTGCCCCGCTGCCTGGGACCACCAAGTCCCTGCCAACTTGGTACTGGTACATTTTGCCTCACGAGCTTGATGGTTATTTGATTCGTATGTTTTTTGGCCTCGCAGGTGTCGATGCACGATTAGTAAAGAAGATATCGCTTGTGGGCGATCCTGGTGATACTCGATTCGGGGAGGTGATTGAGAGGTATTCTCCCGAAGCTAAATACAATTGGACAGAGACGAGCCAGCTCTATACTAAGCCAGATATTGTGACCGGTAGTCATCGGTTCTACAGGAAGTACGGTATGCGTGAATCGGTGGCACATGCCAAATGTTTTACGCATTTTTTAGGAGATGGACAAGTCAGCCTCAATGCTACAAATAATTCGGTGGTCGGGAAGTTAGGCTTCGGCACCTCGCTTACTGGATTCTCAAATCCCGTATGGGTCAAGCACTGTCGCGTAACATATCGGGGAAGCTACTTTTTGAGGGGAACATCACCCCACATTCGCGGAGCCGGTTAAGCGTTGGTCGTTAGGTGTGAATGAATATGGACACTGCTATTCGTGGTGCACTTGCAACTTGAATTCACCAATTATAAGTTTCTATTTTATCCGGAACAATTTCCCCAATGTCGGGGGTACAGCTCATCTCGCGCCCCTTATACATCCAATTAACTGAGGATTGTTTATGCTTAAATATAAAGTTGATTTTAAAGAATTGAATTGGGAAGAACCACTTAAAGGTGTCAAATGCAAAATCTTCAAGCACGGCGACAAGCAATTACGCCTTGTTGTATATTCAAAAGAAATGCCTCTTCATTGGTGTGATAAAGGACATTATGGATACATCCTTGATGGTAAGTTTGAAATTGAATACCAGAATGAAAAGATAATCTATCAAGCTGGAGATGGCGTATTTATTCCTGACGGCAAAGAACATAAGCATAGGGCCAAGGTTCTATCAGAATTTGTAAAAGCAATATTTGTAGAAAATGCATAACCCTGTGCTGAACGCCGACTTGGTTTGGGGGATGGGGGTCGGGCCACAGGAATAGAAAACAGTGGCAATTTATCCCTATTCAGACGCGACACCGAACATCGTGAATAAGGAGCTTTTATGACTGACCGACGTACTGAAATCATCGCTAAACTCGAAAATAATTTAAAACATTCCATATCTTTTTTCAGATCGTTATCTGACGACCAACTGAGTGTTCAGCTTTATACCGACGGAGCAAAATGGACGGTTAAACAAATACTGGCGCATTTTATAACCATCGAACGCTCAATGCATTGGTTGTTTAAAGATATTTTATCCGGTGGTTCGGGCTCACCGGATGATTTTGATTTGGATCGATTTAATCTTACCCAGCCTAAAAAATTAGGCGGACTAACTGTCGAGGAGCTCATTGAACAATTCAAATCAGTTCGTGAAGATACCATTGTTATCGTGAGAGGGATGACGGAACAAGACCTTAACCGTGAAGGAATGCATGCATTCCATGGCCATGGCAAACTTGAGCGGTTCATTATCTGGGCTTACGAGCATGTGCGTATTCACGAAGATGATATCCGCAAGGTATTGCGAATCAAATAGTCTGATTTAATAAGGTAACTCTAAGCAATGATAACACCTATTTCTGGAACGTTTTTAATGTAAATTAAGACAGATAGCTTGGTCAGACCCCAATAGAATTTCACTTAGGTCAACGAATACACGTTGTGCAGAAAAAAAGGAACACCCGAAACGTCAGTGGACAAAAATTCTGAATTTGTTCAGAAAGTATAAATAACGATCAAATTTCTTAACTGGGGTTTTAGTATGGTTTCAAGGGAATTATTAAAGAGAATATTGGCAGGTGCCTTTATAGGCTATGTATTCATTCATCCACTCATAATGATTATCTCCTATTTTATGTCTGATATTTCGTACTCCAATGCAAGTCCGGCAAAAGTAGGTCTCCTATCTGAGATATTGAGATCATTTTCCATTCCCATGTTACCCTGGAGCCTGGCTTATGCGATATTAGGTGGATTGACCGGCTTTTATTATTACAAGACTAGGCAAGCGGACGAAGATAAATCGAAACTGATTATCCAGCTTCAGGCATCTTTATCGGAGATAAAAATGCTCAGCGGCCTTCTTCCCATTTGTTCTTCATGCAAGAAAATACGGGACGATAAAGGTTATTGGTATCAAATTGAATCTTATATCAGGGAACATTCTGAAGCTGAATTCACTCATAGCATCTGCCCTGAATGTTCGAAAAAGCTTTATCCTGATTTTTATAAAGAAAATAACAGCACAACAAAGGCATGAACACCGAAAAGAGTCCTGCGGTCCTCTGACAGGTTATGCACGACGAACCCCGCAGTGAGATATAAAGTTAGGCGCAATTAGATCGGCGTTTTTTGATAAAGCATGATGAGAAGAAGTTAT
>CAXMTB010000251.1:0-4065 GCA_964195835.1 uncultured Nitrospinaceae bacterium
TGTGGATGTGGATAAGAATATCTCAATACAGCATTAAGGATTCACAACCCTTCGGGCAAATCCACACGCATCGTTTTGTTCTCGAAATCTATTTCTAACACCACCGATTCAATGGCAGGAATCAGTATTTCAGTGCTATCATCTTTAGTTTTATTTTTGACGATATAGACATCGTTGCTGCCAGTGGACATTATCGATTCAACACGGCCGATGTATTGATTGTCGGTTGTAAAAACTGAGAGGCCGATAATGTCTACCCAGTAATAGACGCCTTCTTCGAGTTCAGGAAGAGCGATCCGTTCGATGAAAAGCTCGGCCCCGATCAGGGTTTTGGCCGTGTTAAGATCCTCAATACCTTTAAATGATAGAAGGATGGATTTGCCGTGAGGTTTGGCCCATTTTATAGCAAAATATTTTTCTATCTTTCCGGCATGGATGACAAGGATCAAGCTATCTGGCTTGAAAATAGACACGGATTCAGCGTAAGAATGGACCTTAAGGTTCCCGTTTACGCCGTGAGCGCCAACGATTTTGCCAACAGGAAGAAACCCATCTTTTCCCACAGTACTATTCGAGAATTTCAAGAACCGATCGTTTTTTTAATTTGGCAGAAGAAGCGCTTAATATGGTCCGCATGGCCCGTGCCGTTCGACCCTGTTTCCCAATCACCTTTCCCAAGTCCTCTTTGGCCACTTTGAGTTCTAATACCGAGGTCTGGTTACCTTCTACCTCTGAAACTTCAACCTGTTCTGGATTGTCCACCAACGCCTGAGCAATATATTTTATCAGCTCTTTCATAGCTCCATCTCCTTTGTTGGCATATGAGCGTTAGAGGTAAAGATACTATGCAAGTTCAGCAAAAAAACCTTCTTTTTTCAAAAGGCTTTTTACAGTGTCTGTAAGAATTGCGCCTTGATCAATCCAGTACTTAATTCTCTCTTGTTTTAGAACGACCTTAACCGGATCTAACACCGGATTGTATGTACCGACATTTTCCAGGAATCTACCATCACGAGGGGATTTACTATCAGCCACAACAATTCGATAAAAGGGTCTTTTTTTTACGCCGTGCCTGGCCAACCTGATTTTAACTGACATATAAATTTCTCCTTCAAAACGACGGCATACCCGCGCCAAACCCGCGAATGCCACCTTTGTTTATCTTTTTAATCATTTTCATAACTTGATTATAATTCTTAAGCAAATTATTTATATCCTGTACACTGGTTCCGCTTCCTTTGGCAATTCTTTTACGTCGACTTCCCTTGATTAACGTATGCTGTCGCCGTTCCTGTGGCGTCATGGAATTTATGATCGCTTCGATCTTAATAAATTCTTTATCGTCAACTTCCAAGTTTTTGAGTTGCTTCATCTTGTTCATGCCGGGAATCATTTTAATTATTTCCGACATAGAACCCATTTTCCTAACCTGAACCATTTGATCACGAAAATCTTCCAGTGTAAACGCATTTTTTCTTAATTTTTTTTCGAGTTCGGCTGCTTTCTTCTCGTCAACGACAGATTGAGCCTTTTCTATTATGGTAAGAACGTCACCCATTCCAAGAATCCTTGAAGACATCCTGTCAGGGTGAAACGGCTCCAGATCACTCAGTTTTTCACCAACACCAACAAATTTTATGGGTTTGTTGGTTATGGCTTTGATAGACAGGGCTGCTCCGCCACGTGCATCACCATCCATCTTTGTGAGGACAACACCACCAATATCAAGGGTATTGTTGAACGACGTGGCGATATTTACAGCGTCCTGACCTGTCATGGCGTCGGCCACAAGAAGAATATCAGAGGGTTTTACCGCATCTTTGATGCGGCAAAGCTCGTCCATCAACGCTTCATCGATATGTAAACGGCCGGCAGTATCAATTAATAGGGTATCGCATCCTGTCCGGTGTACCGTTGTTCTGGCTTCCTGGCAAATTTGTACCGGATCCATTTCCAGATGGGAGGGAAACACCGGAACAGACAATTGCTCACCCAGTTTAGTTAACTGATCAATGGCAGCAGGACGGTAAACATCTGCCGGAACCAGATAAGGCTTTCTTCCCTTTTTTCGCAAAAAAACGGCGAGCTTACCAGCTGTTGTTGTTTTACCGGATCCCTGCAGCCCAACCAGCATTATCGATACAGGCACAGAACCGGAGAGGTTCAAGTCTTCGAGCATGCCTCCCATTAGCTTTGTCAGCTCATCATTGACTATTTTTATGACCTGCTGACCGGGAGTCAGGCTTGACATGACCTCCTGACCGAGCGCGCGCGCTTTAATACTGCTGATAAAACTTTTTACGACCTTGAAGTGAACATCGGCCTCGAGAAGCG
The DNA here is from genome assembly GCA_964195835.1 of uncultured Nitrospinaceae bacterium. GTDB lineage: Bacteria > Desulfobacterota > Desulfobacteria > Desulfobacterales > UBA11574 > UBA11574. Next base: position 2,335 of record CAXMTB010000251.1, read on the forward strand.
CCATCCTGACTTCCCGAAGTCCTTCTTCGATATTTTTTTCCGTTAATTTGCCGTGCCCTTTGAGCTTTTTAAATACGGCATTCAGCTTGTCGCTTAAATTATCAAACATAAAAGTACCAATAAAATCTAAATTTTAAAAACCTTGAATGTAATCGTAAAATAATGCTATGTCAAGATTTAATAAAACATCGTACGATTTTGCTAAATTAAATTCATACCTGAATATTGCAAGATTGTCTGTGCAAGATTCAGGTCATACAACACACCCCATGAACACTATTTTACCAAAAACAGACATCAAAGAACTCACAAAGGATGAGCTTATTTTATGGCTTAAATACAAGGATATCAAGTCTTATCGTGCCAATCAGATCCTAAAATGGATCTATCTTCGACAGGCAGATACATTTGACGTGATGACCGATGTTAAAAAGGAGATCAGAAACCAACTTTCGCAACATTTTTATATCCATCGGCTTGAAAAGGCACGTGTCGAAACATCACAGGATGGTTCGAAGAAGTATCTTTTTAAACTCAGCGATGGCAAATATGTCGAAAGTGTGCTCATTCCGGAAAAGGATTATTATACACTCTGCATATCAAGTCAGGTCGGCTGTGCACAAGGCTGTCTATTTTGTCTTACTGCAAAAGGGGGGTTTATAAGAAATCTCACAAAAGGCGAAATCATTGCTCAAGTTCGCGATATTGAATACGATATCGGCAGGTCAAAACGTCTCACCAATATTGTAATGATGGGGATGGGGGAGCCTTTGGCCAATTTTTCCAATGTTGTCGGTGCAATTAACATCATTACCGACAGTGACATCGGACTCGGATTTTCAAGTCGAAGGATGACAGTTTCAACATCAGGTCTGGTTCCAAAGCTTTCCGATTTGGGGCGTGAAACAACGGTTAATCTGGCAATATCATTAAACGCCACAGAGGACAAAACCCGCGATATGCTGATGCCCATCAATCGAAAATACCCTATCGAAAACCTTCTCAATGCCTGTGCAAACTACCCTCTGATGCCCCGCCGAAAAATCACGTTTGAATATATTCTGTTAAAAGGGATCAACGATTCCGAAGAAGACGCAAAACGCCTGGTCAGGTTGCTGAAACCGATACGGGCCAAAATAAATCTTATTCCCTTTAACACCTATGAAGAGAGTAAATTTGAGTGTCCTGAAGAATCTGTGATCCTTCATTTCAAGGACATTTTGAACAAAAATAATTATACGGCCATTATTCGTCACAGCAAGGGACAAGACATTTCCGCGGCCTGCGGTCAGCTCAGGGCGAATATGATATTATAGTGGTTGGCAGATTATCGTTCAGTTACTGTACTATAAAGTGCTTGATTTCTTTCGGCGGAACACCGATGACGCGAACGATCTCATGCCCTTGGGGAATGGTCACCTCAACTTCGACCGGAGTGATTTCCGGAGCCTTACTGTAGCCCACGCATATGGAAGCTGCCAGCATCCTGACTTCTTTGCTGCCACCGTTCGGCATCAAAACGATGGGACCCGGAAACGTTTTTACCTTGATAATGGTGTCCAGATTCGTATCGTAATATTTTTTTATACTTTCATTATCTTTCTGGGTTCGTCCCACGATAATTTTTGAGGTGTTGTTTAACCGTAGATGTCGTCCATGTTTTAAAAGATGAAGCTCCCTTTCGGCATAGGTATCCTGGTGGTCGAAAAGGTCCTTGAGCCGTAATGCATA
>CAXMTB010000252.1:0-4064 GCA_964195835.1 uncultured Nitrospinaceae bacterium
ATGATATCACAGGTTTTTTGAGCCTCTAATTTTGGTCGATAAGTTGGAGATATCTGTATTCTAACGTCCCAAGTGAGACGCGGAACCGCGTAGCGGTTACCGTCGAACTCGACTTGGTTGTTATACGATTTTTATTTTTAATTTCGCGAGTGGAGCTTTTGACCACAGTGCTCTACTCTTCAATCACATTTCATCCCACCATCGATCCAGGCTGTAACCTGAGCTTTCCATTCTTCCACCCCGCCCTTTACCAGATCGACCTCTTGCTTTTTAAATGGAAGTTTACCGCTTTTAGGTAAGCCCCCTTCTATACCCCAAAGCACACGCGGGTCTTCAAACAGATGTTTTTTCATTTGTGCTGCTAACAAATTGTCACTTTTAAATTTGGCGTGGAGGGCATCCTTGGTTTTTTCACAGGTTTCTTTTGCACCCATACCAGAGGTATATAGATCCGGTATGGCAAACCATTCCTCCGGGTGTTCATAGCTGGTGACTTTCGATTTGTGGCACTTTTGGCATCGGTTTACATCGAGACGTTTGGCATGTGAATTAAATGCAAGACCATTCTTATCTTTTTCATAAAAATCATGACAAATAGTACAGGCTTTTACCTGGAATTTAGCGTGAAGATTAGTGCTAAACAAGGTGTCATCTGCATGGGCAACACAAACAACAAAAGTCATTACGAAAGGCATAACAAATTTAATAGTTTTTTTTAACATTTTATCACCTATTATTTCTGGTATTAGATTGGAGTTTCACAACATTTCGTTTAACAAATCTCTACCTTCGCATCCCTATGGTTTGTAGAGCTTCTGACCACAATATTCTAATTCTGATCTGAGTATAACATATTTATTGGATAGTTTTCTCGATAAGTCATGAAAATCGAACTTATCGAGAAATTGCAATATCCGTACACAATAAAAAATTTATTTCGTCTTAAGTAGTATTAATCTGATCATATATACCAAAATTATCAACAATATTATTGTGTTCTACATTTTGACGAAATATTACAAAAAATAGCCAAGCGGCTTTTGACGCCCATATGGCATGTTATACCGCCGCGGCATAACAACCCCATTTGAGGGGAGGAAATGTTATAAATGATTCTGGAAAGAAGATGATGATGTATACTCTTAGCTGAAGAGAGGCTGGAATTTTTCCCTCAAACCTCAAAATATCTTCATGTGGTGATATATTGAGACTATGTCAGAAAATCAAGAGCTTGATAATGTGACTAAATTGCAGTTAGTTCAACCGCTATCGTTTGGTGATACGGCATTAGGTTATCACATAAAATCAAAGGGCTGATAGTCGTACAATATTGCAGATAACACAGATTTTTGATTAGTAGGCAGCACTACAATATTTTGTATTAATTTTGCTCCTAAACAAGCCTGGCCGGCAAAAGCCAATCCTGAACCCGTTGCCAGAAATTTTTACAGGTTGGGTATCACGAGTGCCGGCACCTGACTTCCAAATAGCCTATCGCAATTAAAATTTCTGTAATGCCAAGGTATTCTCTACGCCTATAAACCATAACCTTGAACTTTTTTATGCAATGCTTAGTCTATTTCAACGGACGACAGTCCAAATTGTTCATTAAAGCTTTTAAAGCATCTGTATTATATTTTTAAAAAGGATGGTAAAGTCGGATTGGACTGTTAATCGAACTGCTAAAATAGGGAAACAAGCCTAATGAAACGAAAGCTATTCATTATTTTGGCCGCTATGTTTGTATTGATTCAGGCTTGTGCTGGACTCGACCGTCACAAAGCGACCGAAAAACTGCCTCGGGATCAAAAAGCATTGGCATTTTTCGTGGAACTGGATCGGGTCACTCAAAAATATAAGGTCGCAGATGCATCCCGATTCCCGATATCTGGCTTCCCGTATCTTCGAACCGACCGATTTTTGGAGGGAATGAAAGACAAACTAATTGGGCCCGAACAGGAACACCTTTGGATTGAGTGGATGAAAAAGCTGGATCTGACGTCCCGAGAAAAAGAAATCGCCAACCTTCCGAAAGCCGCGCTTCTGGAACTGGCAGAACAGACAGGGGAACCTCCTGACCGTGGGGCTGTCTATGAGCGGATAAGGGTCTATTCAGATCGCTTGTTTTCCAGCGATCGGGGCTACCCCGAGTATGTCGCTGCAATCAAAAAGGCCATCTTCATCCCCGATGAATATTCTACTATAAGGCGAATTTTAGGGCTCTACCCTGTAGCGGTAATACCAGTATCCATTGCTACTAATAAGGCAAACACCAGGTACAAACATTGGCATCGAATTCCGCCTGGAGAATTAGAAACTTACGGCCGTCTGACAACTTTTGTTTCCCCAATGGCCACCAAAAATTTCAACCATGTCGAAATCAATCGGCTGTTTGATTCACAGAACCACGACGCCTTCGGTCTGCCTCTATTGACCCAGGAAGACATTGTTAAACTGGCCCACATGTTTGCACCTGTCATTACCCAAGACGTGAATGCCGAATACGACCGGTTCGGCAGGGTGTATTGGAATAAGCATCAGGTCACTATCGATCCAAAGCTGGTCACCGTGTATTATTATACATCTTACGTGTTCGTCGATGGAATACCTGCGCTACAAATGAATTACGCCATTTGGTACTCTGGCAGGATGGGTGATAACTCTCCATGGATTGAACGGGGCCCACTCGATGGATTGACACTTAGAATAACCTTCGATAGTAAAGGTAACCCTGTGATGGCCGATGTCATGAACAACTGCGGCTGCTACTATTTCTTCATACCCAATAGGAAGTACATCAGGGAAGTCATTGTAAAACCGAATGACTTCGAACCATTGATCCCTACCTGGCTACCGGATGAATTTCCTTGGAAGCGCATCCATTTGCGTGTAAACTCCGGATGGCACCAGGTACAACATATTCATGCAGGAGACATACCGGATGAGACTATTATTTATGAGCTTCTCTCCTACGATGTCCTGAAGTCCTTGCCGCAGGAAGATGGTCTTAAGGAAAGCGTCTTCACACCGGATGGAATCATGAAAAACTCCTCTCGGATCGAACCGTATATTTTGTTTTCAATGGGTATCCCCAATGTGGGTTACATGCGCCAGAGGGGACACCATGCCATTAAGTTAGTCGGACGCGAGCATTTCACAAATCCTTACATATATGACAAAAATTTTGTTTTTATCCGAGAATGATATCACTTCAAATCGGCGTATGGATGTTGCAAGCAAACTGAGACTTTATCACTTAAACTTATTTACGTATTCCCTCGATATTTACTGTTAGTTCAACCTTATCTCCAACGCCTCCAAGCATGTGGGTCATGCCAAAGTCACTGCGTTTTATTAAAAAGGTCGTTTCAAAACCAGCCCGATAACCACCCCAGGGATCAGATCCGGAACCGATGTGCCGGACTTTCACTGTGAGCGGGCTAGTCACCCCGTGAAGCGTCAAACGGCATCTGACCTCGTAGATATCCCTGCTCACTTTTCTAAATGTTTCGCTACGAATTGAAATCACGGGATATTTTTCAGCATCAAAAAATTTCTTGCTCTTCAGATCCTCGTCTCGTTCGGCATTGGACGTGTCAATGTCTGCAACCTTCACCGAAACTTTAATAGAACTGCTTCCAGGCACCTTTTCATCGAAAGTGATGGTGCCTGTAGGATTGTTGAAACGGCCGTGAACGAAGCTGATTCCCAGATGTTTGACTCGAAAGGTGATCGCCGAATGTACTGGATCGACCTTAAAAACCTCCGAAGCCGTTACCGGAGACGAAACTGTAACCAGTAATCCGCAAATGAAAAATATCGTCATTATACTAAAGATGCGTTTTGTTTCCACAATGCAGGCCTCGACACCGTGTTTTGGGTAATTTCTTGGGGTGCTGATAAAGATATTGAGATTACCTCAAGAATTTCGAACTTGTCAAAACCTTTGATCTTTTGCAAGCCTACAACTATCTTACTTGGCGGATATTTTGACGATACCTTTTGGGTATCAAATTAAAAGCTGTTTGGGTAAAATTCGAACAGGATAGGTTCCAATTACTCCA
>CAXMTB010000253.1:0-4061 GCA_964195835.1 uncultured Nitrospinaceae bacterium
CACCAGGCTAAAGATATCACACTTGTTTTCTATTGGCATGTCAAGATACTTCCAATATTAATGCTCTGGAATTATCAATTTTTTAGATTCCTCCATTTCCATCTGGTTTTCTGGAAATGATTTTGAATTTTCAGAAAGGCAAAAATGCTCCTTTTTGGGCATTTTTTGAGTGTGATCTAATTAAAACCTATAGGGATGGTCTAAACTTGAAGCGTTGGTAGAATATTAAGACCTTCGAGATGTCAATATTAACGCCAGAGCTTACCTGCGTGTGCCCCTCTTCATATGCGTTGCTGGCTAACCCATAAACCCCGCAGTGAGGTCTTTAAAGGTAATTTGTTAAGGTTGAATAATTTGTAAGAAGAGCATAAGGAAACCCTTAGACAACCATTAGAAACAATTCTAAAGGAGGATTACCTTATGCTCAAGAATTACATTACCGATTTTATTGCCTATTGTAAAGTAACTGATTTCTCTAACAATTCAATTAAATCGCTTCGTGCAAGTCTTCAGGACTTTGCCGCCTGCATGGATGAGCAACAAATCGATTCCATCAAGGATATTGGTTACGGCCAGTTGTCAGGCTTTGTGGCAGATTTTAAAACACCATCCATTCACAAAAAGAAAGCACGGGTTTGGAGCCTGCACCAGTTCTTCCACTTTCTCACCCTTACCAACATTATTAAAAAGAATATTGCCCTCGGCCTGCCTTATCCAAAGATTGAAAAAACCGTACCTCACTTTCTGACCATATCTGAGTTCAACCGTATCATTGAACATTTCGTGCTCAATGTTGAATCCAGCAACGGGTTGAGGAACCTTGTTTTAATACTCATGCTTGGGCTTCTCGGCCTACGAACAGCAACAGTTATAGGCCTTGATATAGAGCATATCGATACCGAAACCGGCCTTGCATGGATCACAGAAAAAGGGCGGAGACAGCGCCAGCTGGTTCTCCCGAAAATACTCAATACTCTTCTTGAGATCTATATCACTGAGCACCATCCAGGAGCCGGCCCTCTCTTTCTTTCCATCAGAAAAAAACGCATCTCTTCGCGAATACTCCAGGAGATCTTTCGAACCGTAGTAGATGAGCTTGGCATAAACAAACGCCTCCATGCGCGCCTGTTTCGCCACACAGCCGCTACCCATCTCAACAAGGTTGCAGGGACTACTATCACTCAGGCTGTCCTTGGCCACGAGCGCCGCTACAATACTCTGAAGTATGCACATCTTAATCCTGATATATATGCGACATACATGAAACGTCACCCCTTTATACAGGAGGTGCAATCATGAAAAAGCTTCTCGAACTGTATGAGAAAGACCGTCTAAACGTCGCCGTATTTACCAGAAAAACCGTGGACACTTACCTGTCAAGTATCACATTTTTCAATGATTTTGTTCAAAAAAGCTATCTAATAGATCCACTTCACACCCAGGGCAAACACCTGCAAGGCTGGCTGGAGATCCTCAGACCAACCATCAGCCGCAGCCGCTTACGACAGCATCAGTATGCCCTCAAAAGTTTCTTTGCCTTTCTCCATAAACAGGGTGTTATCTCAAAGGATCCTGCAGAAGCTTTACCATCTCTGCAAAAGAAACCGAGCAAAAAGATAGAAGCGGTTTCAGCACAAGACGCCTTCAGGTTACTGGCTGCTGTTGATCGATCAACCTGGTATGGCAAACGAGATCATCTGATGTTTGCAATACTGTGGTGTCTCGGCCTTCGTATCAGTGAGCTTACCAGGCTTGAGGTGAAGAGCTTTGAACCTGAATATGACGCGGCAAACAGGATCGGTCTTTTAAGGGTCCGAGGCAAAAACAAAAAACAACGGGCTCTCTTTGTGGTCGATTCTCTCTACGATGAACTCTGTTCATATCTGCAAGAGCCAGGTTCTTCGAGAAAAAAGGAAGATCCTTTATTTCCCACCAAAAAGGGCAAAGCGGTTTCGAACAACCGGATCCAGAAGTTGATGAAGGAATGTGTCAAAAAAACAGGAATTGAATCGACCATCACACCCCATATTCTCCGCCATACCTTTGCCACAGAAATGTATCGTCAGGGAGTTCCCTTTGCTGCCATCCAGGCCATGATGGGGCATGAAAAGAAAGAGGAAACAGCCCTTTATATACATGTTCCCATTCAAATGCAAAAAGATGCTCTGCGGAAAATCACACTTGGCGGAGGTGAGTAATGGCTGTAGCGATTCAGGACTTCTTCGGCCACATTGAAACTTTTTTCGATTATCGAAAATCCATTTATGAGGTCAGTGACCAGACCATCAGAACAAACCGGATCGACCTGCAACTCTTCAAAGACTTTGTCGACAAAGAGAACTACTCCGTCATAGATGGTCCAACGATTATGGACTTTCAGTATTATCTCAAGGAAAAACGGCATAACGCTGGTGGCTCCATCAATCGAAAAATCTTTACCCTTCGCAGATACGCCCAGCATCTTCGCTTGGTCGAAGTCGAGGAGGCAGATACCCTACCTTTTAAGAATATCCTGAAAATCAGAAGAGGATATAGACATCATCCTCAGGCCCTTACATGTGGGCAGGTAAGGCGAATCCTTGATACCATTGACCGCTCAACCGTTCTTGGTATACGCGATTATGGTATCTATGCTCTGATGTATCTCGCCGGACTGAGAATAGGTGAAGTATATAGGCTGGATCTCGGTTCCATTGATCTGGGCAAACAGACACTAACTGTCACCGGAAAGGGAAAAATGGTTAGAGTTCTTCACCTTCAGAAGGAACTATTTCAGGTGTTGCTTGAGTGCCTGAAAGTCCGTGCTGCCTTTTTTAATCATACAAACACAACTGCCTTGTTTGTATCGAAAAAGGGAAACCGACTGGCAATCAGGACCATGGAGGATAACTTTAAAAAAATTATAGCTCTTGCAGATCTTGGTGTACCTTTTCCCGTTGTCTGCCATACATTGAGGCACACGTTCGCCTCCCATCTCAATGACAAAGATACAGACATCCTGGTCATTCAAAGCCTGATGGGGCATTCCACCCCCAAAAGTACAGAAGGGTACATTCATCCTTCTCAGCAGAAAATCAGAGAAGAAATGGAGAAATTACCGGCTGTGATTTTTATGAACGGACTGATAGATCGAGGTGTGTTAAGTTTAAGTTTTCAGGGGAAAAGACTGCAGCGGGAATAAAATACCCCGGGGCAAGCCCTCTCGCTTAGACTCGACTTTCGCTTCGCTCAAGCGGGGTATTTGCATCAGTTTTTGATGAAATTATCATCGCCGCAAGCGGCGGGGTATTAAACCCGAGCTACGCAATAAAGCAATCTTAGTGGATTTTTGTCTTTTTCTTTTTCAATAGCAGCAGTTCGTCTTTTTTTTGTTCTCAGTGGATTTCTTTACATTGATGTTCAACAACATCAAAGAATTCTGTTGCTGTAAACAATATGAAGGAGTAACTGAAAGAGAAGTTGTTTCCTTATGCCTCAATACGTTTAATTCTTCTTCTGACAATTGCGTCTAACTCGGCATCTTACTGCGGGGTTCGTGGAGTTCACTGGCCCATGCTGTTGGCGGGTCCAGTGGAACAATTGGTTAGCAATTTTATGATTTTTCGTTTAATTTCTTTTCAAATAATGGATCTATTTGAAAACCAAGCGATTTAGCCTTCTCAAGATATTTCTTTGATTGAGAATAATTTTCTTGGTAGTATTCTAAGATAGAATAATTGGCGTATATCATAGGATAATCTTCGTTAATTGTTATTGCATTATTTATATTTTTTTCTGCTTTATCAAAATATTGTATGTGTTTTTCATTGTTTTTCTTTAATTCATTTCCAAGAAAAATGTAAGAAAGAGATAGGTCGACAATGAGACGTAATTCCTCTGGCTTGATTGATTTGGCGATTTCTAAATACTTAACCGATTCTGTGAGATTTAAAAGAGAATTTTCCTTAAGAATGTTGCCTCTATATAATGTGATAATACCAAATCCCCATAGAGCGTCTACATTGTTATGGTTAAACATCCAGGATTGATTGAATCTTTTAATAGCAGTATCAACGTCTCCA
>CAXMTB010000254.1:0-4025 GCA_964195835.1 uncultured Nitrospinaceae bacterium
ACGCCAGGTCAGCGAAGCATTGTCCATTCCGGTGGCGGTGGCCGGAGGTATAAATTCTGAGACCGCTGCCAGAGCGGTGGAGGCCGGTGCAGCCATCGTTATTGTGGGGGGCGCCATCACCAAAGCCATGGATCCTGAACAGGCGGCTCGAGAAATCCGCCAGGGGCTCGATACCGGAAAAAGCATCAGCACCACCCTTTTTAAACGAAAAGGCGAGTCTCAGATTCGGGAAATTCTGGAAATGGTGTCGTCAGCGAACCTTTCGGATGCATTGCACCGGGGGGGCGTTCTACAGGGAATTCGACCGCTTTTTCCAGGTATCCGAATGGTGGGGCAGGCCGTTACTGTAAGAACATATCCCGGAGACTGGTCCAAACCGGTTCAGGCCATTGACGTGGCACAGCCGGGTGAGATCATTGTTATCGACGCCGGTGGGGCGGGGCCTGCGCTCTGGGGAGAGCTGGCAACGCATTCGGCGGTTCAAAGGAATCTTGGCGGTGTTGTCATCGACGGCGCCCTGAGAGACAGCCCTGAAATTATCAACATGAAATTTCCGGCGTTCAGCAGACTTGTTATGCCAAATGCCGGCGAGCCCAAAGGGTTCGGAGAGATCGGTGTTCCTGTAACGGTGGGCAATATGCGCGTAGAGCCCGGAGACTGGCTGCTGGGCGACGACGACGGGGTGGTCGTACTGCCGAAAGCCATCGCCGTAGAGTATGCCAATCGAAGCATGGATGTGCTTGAAAAGGAAAACCGCATTCGAGAGGAAATCAAAGAAGGGAGCACCCTGAGTAAGGTGACGGAACTTCTGCGGTGGGACAAAAAATAAAGATGATACAGCTAATCAGAGGATTTAAGGATATCCTTCCGGGTGAAGTGGAGCTCTGGCAGAAGATTGAAAAGACCGCCAGGTCTCTTCTTGAAGATTTCGGATTCAAAGAGATCCGTATCCCGATCATGGAGCGCACCGAGCTGTTCGCCAGAAGCATTGGTGAGGATACCGATATTGTTGAAAAAGAGATGTACACCTTCCCTGACAGAAAGGGAGACCTTATCACCCTTCGGCCCGAAGCCACCGCATCGGTCTGTCGCTCCTATATCCAGCACAAACTGTATGCAACAGATCCGGTCCGGAAATTTTATACCATCGGTCCCATGTTTCGTCGAGAGCGGCCCCAAAAAGGGAGATACCGGCAGTTCTATCAGATCAATGCTGAAATTTTTGGTGTGGATTCACCCCTGGTTGATGTTGAGCTGATTTTTATCCTGGTAACACTCTTTTCAAAACTGTCTGTTTCCGATGTGAACGTACATATCAATTCACTGGGGTGCCCTGAATGCCGTCCAATGTTCAAGACAGCACTTTCAGATTTTTTAACATCTTTAAATGAAAAACTCTGTTCAGACTGTGTCCGGCGAAAAGACCGGAATCCTTTACGTGTACTCGACTGCAAGGTGCCTGCCTGCCGAGCGGCCATGACGGACGCACCGTCTATTCCGGATTATTTGTGTCCGGCTTGTAATCAACACTTTGAAACTACCCAAACGGCCCTTTCAGCGCTAAACGTTCCATTTGTGGTCGACAAAGGTCTGGTTAGGGGTCTGGATTATTACACCCGTACAACCTTTGAAATTCAAACCAGTGCATTGGGCGCACAAAATGCCATTGCAGGCGGCGGTCGGTATGATGGTCTGATCAAGGCATTGGGAGGACCCGATATTCCGGCAACAGGTTTTGCCATCGGGTTGGATAGATTAACAGAAATTGCCGGCTCCAACAGCACCGATCTCGTCAAAACCCCTGACATTTTTATCGCTGCTCTGGGCGAAAAGAGCGGTTCTTTGGCATTTGAATGGAATTGTGCACTCTGCCTTGAAGGCGTCAAAGCTGAAATGGAATTTGGCGACAAAAGCTTAAAAAGCCAAATGAAGCGAGCCCATCGACTTGGGGCAAAACATGTTTTGATCGTGGGGGATAACGAAATTAGAGAAGGCAAGGTGATGTTGCGCGACATGAAGACAAAAGACCAGGTGTCGATCCCCATTGAACAGGTTGTGGAAAATATCAAGGCGAAAATTTCGTGATTTTATAAAGGAGTTAATCCATTGTCAGATAAACTTGGAAATATGAGAAGGACCCATACCTGCTGTGAACTCGGTGCAGACGATGTCGGCACTGAAGTGGTGTTGATGGGGTGGGTACAGCGGCGGAGGGATCACGGCGGGGTGATCTTTGTTGACCTGCGAGACAGAGAAGGAATCACGCAGGTTGTTTTCAACCCCAAGGTCAGCCCCAAGATTCACGAAAAGGCCCATGTCCTCCGCAGCGAATACGTCATCGGCATACGCGGGAAGGTGGAAAAAAGACTGGAAGGAATGACCAACCCCAAATTGAAAACCGGTGAGATTGAGGTCCTTGTCACGGAACTCAAAATATTCAATGCCGCAGAAACACCGCCGTTCATCATCGAAGACAATGTGGATGTTTCGGAAAATATCCGGTTAAAGTTCCGCCATATCGATCTCAGGCGAACGCTTTTTCAAAAGAACATTATAAACCGGCACAGGGCTGCTACCTCTGTGAGGCAATACCTGAACAGCAAAAGATTTATCGACATTGAAACACCGATGCTGACCCGCAGCACTCCGGAAGGCGCAAGGGACTATCTGGTGCCCAGCCGGGTGAACCCGGGTCTTTTTTACGCGCTCCCCCAGTCACCCCAGATTTTCAAACAGCTTTTAATGATTTCCGGGTTTGACCGCTATTACCAGATTGTGAAATGCTTTAGAGACGAAGACCTCAGAGCGGACCGCCAGCCGGAGTTCACCCAGATCGATATGGAAATGTCTTTTGTCGGGGAAGACGATGTAATGGATGTTACGGAAGGACTCATGATCAAACTTTTCAGAGACGTTCTGGACATCGATCTTAAAACCCCTTTCCCACGCCTTTTTTATGAAGATGCCGTGGGCCGTTTCGGGCTGGACAAACCGGATATCCGGTTCGATCTGGAACTTGTAAACATTTCAGATATTGTCGAAAATGCAGGGTTCAAGGTCTTTGCCGATGTCGTCAAAAAAGGCGGTATTGTCAAGGCATTAAATGCCAAAGGCTGCATCAATTTTACACGAAAAGAGATCGATGACCTGACCGAGCTTGTCGCCGTCTACAGGGCAAAGGGACTGGCATGGATCAAGGTGCATGAAGATTCATGGCAATCTCCCATTGCAAAATTCTTTACCGAGGATGAGAAACAGGCACTGGCACAGCGCATCGATATGCAACCTGGCGATCTCGTATTTTTTGTGGCCGATCAGCCCAAAGTCACCAACGAGGCACTGGGAAATCTTCGCAACTTTCTCGGGAAAAAACTTGGGTTGGTTCAAGAGAACACCTTCAGTTTTGTATGGGTGACCCGGTTCCCATTACTGGAATACGATGAAAATGAAAAACGGTACCAGGCCCTTCACCATCCATTCACAGCCCCCCTTGAAGAAGATTATGATCTGCTGGAGAAAGACCCGCTTTCCGTCAGATCACGGGCGTATGATCTGGTGCTAAACGGTTCGGAAATTGGCGGCGGGAGTATCCGTATCCACCAGAGAGAATTGCAGGAGCGGGTATTTGCAGCATTGGGTATGAATCGAAAAACCTATGAGGAAAAGTTTGGATTTTTGCTGTCGGCACTCGATTCCGGTGCACCGCCCCATGGGGGAATTGCACTCGGCTTCGATCGTTTGGCGATGATCCTTTGCGGACAATCTTCAATACGGGACGTAATCCCCTTCCCGAAAACCCAGAAAGCTGCATGTCTTTTGACCAATGCCCCTTCGGAAGCCGACAAGGCTCAGCTTGATGAGCTTTTTTTGAGAATAAAGTAAAGAATCCTGGCCCAAAGGACCAGGCTTTGGTTTACCCCTAAAAGGGGCTGTTTCCCTGAAAGCCAGACAAGTTAAAAGTGCCTAAAGTGATCTAAAGTGCCTAAAGTTATGGAGTCGCTTCGCTCTCTCCGAGCTGTAGGCTC
>CAXMTB010000255.1:0-4012 GCA_964195835.1 uncultured Nitrospinaceae bacterium
AAGAATTGCGATTCCCCGCGCGAAGGATGCATGCTCTTTGATGCAACATGTACGTATCTGGTGGAGCGTGGATTTGGACGGTACATCTCCAAAGATGAAATGAAGCAGAAGCTACTGGAATTTGACGACATGGGCTTGGTTCGCCAGGTAAACAACACCAGCGACCGACTAGAGTTTATTTGTCACTGCTGTTCATGCTGTTGCCGACATTTGAGTGCTTTAAAGGATTACGACAATCCCAGAACCTTTACGCGTTCAGCATTTCTACCTGTCAGAGACTTGGAGAAATGCGTTAGTTGCAGAATATGTGCTGATGAACGCTGCCCGGTGAAAGCGATCGAAATGATTGATGGAAAACCAGATGGAAAGGTCGAAAGATGTATTGGTTGTGGGTTGTGTGCTACGGGGTGCCCGCAAGATGCTATCCGCATGGAAAGGTCTGTGGATATCCCGGAACCACCGGCCAACTACATGGAATTAGGGCTGCGGCTGTTGCAGGAAAAGGGAAAACTGGAAAAATTCATCGAAGTGAATACGCCTAAAGAGGAAGCTTAATTCAAAGGCAAAAGGATTTCAAGAATATGAAATGCCCAATCCCCACATGACTTAAAAGGCCCCGCCACTATATTCAGAACACCTGATTTCTCGGAGTTTAATCTGAGCCCAATTTGTAGATCATTCGCATGTCAGTTCCCGGGTAGGTAGTTTCCGATTCATTCAAAGTTTCACAAAGTGTGCGAACAGCTTTATCCGACATAGGGTTAGTAAAGTGATGAAGTTGAACAGTCAATGTCTTCGCTTCAGCATCCGGAATCAAATCTGCATCGCTCGTAAATACATCACGAAGTAAAGCACGAGCATCATCTTCACGTGCCAGAATACTTCGCATCACCATTGCCATTGCAGTTTCTGCTCTGTACGCAATCATTTTGATTGTGTCCATAAACTGCTTTCTGATGGGCGATAGTTGCTCAAAATGGTCTTCTTCCGGCAACTCCGAAAATGCAATATGCTTTGAATGCTCTTTTCGCTTTTCTCTTATTATTTCAATATCTTTCTCAAGAAGATCGATCTCTTCTTTAATTTCTCCTTTTTTGCGCTCATATTCAGCTATTTGCTCGGATTCTAATCCTTCATCCTTTAATGAAATATCATAAAATTCTGCCTTCTTCCTGCTCAACTTAGCTGACTTACTTCTGCCCTGACTCTCCAATTTTCGATAGATTGGATTAACAACCTTTTTGGTCCCATCAACTGCTTCGGTATTATAGTCAATAAGCCCTTGAATATTAAAATGTTTCCTCATATATTTAAAAAAGTTTTCCTGAGACCATCTGCAAAACATATGACTGGCTATAATCGTCATTTCGGACTTATAATCTGTGCTCAAAACCGAAACCTGATGACCGCTGTCGGTCAGCTTGCGAATCTCTCGCAGCCACAGCTTCTTGGCTAAAAAAATGCCCCGTTCGGCCAACTTCATCTTCACCTGTTCACCCAATGACATGGTAACTCGATGTTCTTCAAACTCGCTTTCGGGCCAATCATCTTTAGCGTACTTGTGATAGGTTTGACAGGCAATTCGTTTTTGCCACATCTCTTTAAAATACTGCGGACTATAGCCTTCCCTATCAAAGATGATTGCAAATCGATGAAGATAACGATCCGCCTCTATTTGCGCTGCGCTCGGTTGCCCGGGGACATCGCTCAGTAATCGGGGAACAATCTCGGCTCTCAACATCTCCAATAAGCCCGAGGTGAAAGCCGTGCTAATGACAAAAAATGGACGGCCTTGCTGGTCGTTTACCCAGTAATCGGTCATCCCCCTCAGGCATAATTTCTGCCGGGCAACATAACGTCTCGGCAGCTTCGTTTTGGATCCATTATAAACACGTACATTCCCATCAACATACAAAGTGCCGGCTGATTCAGGATCCGATTCCATCCATTCGCTTGACAAAACCCCGCCCCATTCGCTGACTTGCCCTGTTTCGGAAATATGTTTTATCTTCTGCCGTAACGTCTTAACCTCAGGAATCCGATCCAGCCCCAAAATGTTGCCCCATTCCCCGGGGGAGTCAGATCTCAGCTGCGCTACATTGATAACTCGCGCTAACGCCATGAAAGCTAAAAGCAAAAATATTTGCACCAGGCTATAATAGCCTTTGGGTAAACTAAAATATTGCGACGTATGCGTTAGTAGCCCGTTGGTTAACAAAGCCGGCAAAGCGCATAGTACCCCGGCCTTGGGCACATCATATGACTTTTCAAAGCGGGTTGATACCTCCGATAATATGCCCACCGATGCCGCCACTCGCTCCATAACATGGGTGCAACCGGTGCCCATATCCGCTTGGCTATCCAGTGCACTGCGTTGACTTTTGCTGACAACACCCTCACTATTTTTAGCCCGGTCAACCAGTCGACCAGAATAGATGCAGCGGTAAAGAGTATCAGGCTTTAACTTTAACGCCTCGCAAATTTCAGGCCGGTTTTTACCTTTATTTAACATCTCCTGCGCTCGTTCCATTACTTCCGGGGTTAATACGTGCGCTGTGCGTTTAATCACCCTTTTTTGGAAAAAGCCTTCCAGCCCTTCTTCTCGATATCTCTTCACATACCGCTTTACGCTATTGGCAGTTACGCCAAATGCGTTGACGATATCTATCTGCTTACAATTGCCATTTATATATAATTGACTTGTAATCATTCGGAACGATGCCAAATCATCTACATGATGTGAAAAAATTGGCATGGTTGCATTAAAATAATACACGTGTTCATCTTTTTTTTGAAACGCCAGAATGTCATTTATGCGTGTGCTTTGCTTTGGGAATATGGGAAGTAAAGCCTGAATCATTTTTCTTGCTCCCTATAAAAATTTTGAAATATCAGTTTTAAGTATCAAATCAAAATCCGAAAGCATAGAAAAATTTTTGAGCGGCTCGTAAGGTGCCAATAGAAAACACTCACTCGTATTTGCTATAATTACAGATGGTTTTGTAAAATAAATTCAAAGCAAGCCAGCAATAACAGAAAAATAGAGGTCAGTTACTCTGATCCTATTCTCCAAAAATGGCATACATTCGCCCATGGAAGACAAAGAAATTAAAAGGAATCCCTTCCTTATGGAAACTTGGAAAAGGAGAAAAAAGTGAAAATTGAAGTGTTTAAAACAAAAGAGGAATGCGGGGCCGCAGCGGCTGACAGGGGAGCTGAAATTTTAATGCAGGCCATCACTGCTGCCGGCCGGGCGAGTTTTATTGTAGCCACCGGAGCCTCCCAGTTTGATTTTCTTAAGGCCATAACAGAAAAAGAGGGAATCGATTGGCGGCTCACAACGATGTATCATCTGGATGAATATATCGGTATGAATGCAGACCACCCTGCCAGTTTTCGCCGCTATCTCAAAGAACGCCTGGTAAATGTGGTTCATCCGGGCACGGTCCATCTTATTCAAGGTGAGGCTGACGATCCTGCCGCCGAGTGCCGGCGAATCAATACCATCATCTCCCGGGATAAAATTGATGTGGCGTTTGTCGGGATCGGCGAAAACGGGCATCTGGCGTTCAATGACCCGCCGGCGGATTTTGATACCGAAGTGCCGTATATTATCGTGGAGTTGGATGATGCTTGCCGGCAGCAACAATTCGGTGAAGGTTGGTTCGCATCCCTAAAAGAGGTCCCCGACACGGCAATTTCAATGTCGATTCAACAAATTATGAAATCAGAGACGATTATTTGTACGGTCCCGGATAAAAGAAAAGCGCGGGCGGTGAAGCAATGTTTTGAGGGAGAAATTTCTCCCCGGCATCCGGCTTCTATCCTGCGCAAACACCCCAGGGCCTTTGTCTATCTCGATGATGATGCGGCGTCACTCTTAAGCTCAGTTGGTGCAAATTACCCGTAAGATGTCCTCTAAACTTTATCCCTATTTTTACTCCAAATTAGGTGTATATGGTTTCAGGTTTCAGTATCTAACATCTCCTTTCCCTTATGAAACACCAAAATG
>CAXMTB010000256.1:0-4015 GCA_964195835.1 uncultured Nitrospinaceae bacterium
TTTAGTGGATATGCATTATGAATTCATATGTTTTGTTATGATAATTCGTGTTTAAAAAAGTTTAAATTTTGTTTTTAGTAATTATTTTTAGTGACTTATAGTATGTTTACATAAAAGCATGTGGTAATTACTGTTCTATGGCATATTTAAATACGGAATGGATGTCTTTAAACGATCTTGACTTGATATTTACAGTTCGAATTTGATATGTGTCAATTTGATGGATTTCATGGCTGGTAAGATATCACAAGTTTTGACAAGACCGTTTTTTGTAAGATAATCTCAATGTATCTGCAGTTTTCAGGTTTTGGACAAACCACAACATGTGGGATTCTCCATAATTTCTAAAAATCGACACTATCTATTGTAAGCCACAATGATTTTCTGTTATTAATTATCGAGCACTATGGCAAGGAGTGTTCGGTTTTGATATTCTCAATATATCACAGCAAATGATAGATCTGAGATAACGAATGAATATCTCAGGTATCTAAGAATCTTATAAGATTTGATTTTACCAGAAATCGGAATTGTTAACAAAATCATATATAGGTTCAATCAAACTCCAAACAGTTAATTTGTCATATATCTGAATATTTTAAGCATTTGTAATTAAATTAAAATATTGACCCCCCATATCTTATTATATTATAAATCGATATTGGCTGACCTATTCTTCCTGAATCCACCACTCCAATTTAATATCTCTTCTTTTGTTATACTGTTAGAGGGGTAATCCAATGGACACAGAAAAATTCAGACGCAAGCTCACCGCTATCCTCAGTGCCGATGTTAAAGGATACAGCCGACTCATGGGCGAGGATGACGAGGCCACCGTCCGCACCATTACCGCTTACCGGGAGGTTATTACCGAGGTTGTCCAGAAACACAGAGGCCGAGTGGTGGACTCTCCGGGCGATAATATTCTGGCAGAATTTGCCAGTGTGATAGACGCAATGCGTAGTGGGGTCGAGATCCAAGAGGAGCTTAAGGTCAGAAACGCAGAGCTGCCTGAAGACCGTAAGATGGAGTTTCGCATTGGAGTCAACCTCGGCGATGTGAGCCATGAAGAAGAGCGGATATATGGCGATGGAGTCAACGTCGCTGCCAGAGTAGAGAGCCTTGCTGAGGCTGGAGGTATCTGCGTCTCTGGTACCGTATTTGACCAAATCGAAAGTAAGCTTCCATTGGGGTATGAGTTCCTCGGGGAGCAGAGTGTAAAGAACATCTCAAAACCGGTGCGAATCTATAAAGCTCTTATGGATCCCGAGGCAGTGGGCAAGGTTATTGGGGAGCAAAGAGCTGAGCCAAGGCGAGGGCAAAGAGTAGCTCTTGCGGTGGTGACCGTACTCCTTCTGATAGTGGGCGGACTGCTGATTTGGCGGACTGCCTTCCCACCAGTGCAAGTCGCCTCGGTGGAAAAGATGGCATTTCCATTACCCGATAAACCCTCCATTGCGGTACTGCCCTTTGACAATCTGAGCGGCGACCCATCGCAGGAGTATTTCAGTGACGGAATCACCGAGAGTATCATCATAGCTCTGTCCAAAGTTCACAATATATTCGTAATTGCCCGAAACTCGACCTTTACTTACAAAGGTAAAGCTGTGAAGATTCAACAGGTCGCAGAGGAACTGGGAGTACGCTATGTGCTGGAGGGCAGTGTCCAAAGGACAGAGGACCGCACACGCATAACTGCCCAGCTGATTGATGCGATAACGGGAAATCACCTGTGGGCAGAGCGCTATGACAGCGATCTGACAGACATTTTTGAACTGCAAGATGAGATTACTAAAAAAATCATTACGTCTTTACATGTAAAACTGACCGTGGGGGAGGATGCCAGACTGTATGGGCAAACCACTGATAATCTCGAAGCGTATTTAAAGTTTTTGGAAGGCAGTGCGCATCTTATGCGACACAATAAAGACGCTACTATTCTTGCACGGCAGAAGTTTAAGGAAGCCATTGCCCTGGATGGCAATTTCATATTTGCATATGTGAACCTGGCATGGACCCACACATTTGATGTACATTTTGGTTGGACTAAGTCCCGCGCTAAGTCTCTTAAAGCGGCAGATGAGCTCGCACAGAAGGCACTATCGCTGGATGACTCCTTTGCCGGTACCTACGGCGTATTGGGCAGTGTCCAAGCGCATAAAGGAAATCTTGAGGAGGCCGTCGCCTTAAGAGAGAAGGCCATTGCCCTTGAGCCTAATTCGGCTAACTATCATGCATTATTGGGCGCAACGTTCCTCTTCATGAAAGGCAGGACCGAGGAAGCCATTAAAGAACTTAAGATTGGAAATCGTCTTGACCCTTTTCCTCCCAACTGGATCTTGTATTACTTAGGTACCGCATATCGTGTGAACGGTGAATATGAGAAGGCTATCGAGATTTTCAAGAAAACAATCAAAAGGAACCCTGATTATTGGCTAAGCCACTTGGGCTTATCCGCCTGTTACGGTTTGCTGGGCCATCAGGAAGATGCGCGAGCTGCGGCTGCGGAAGTTCTCAGGATAGATCCCAACTTCTCACTAACGAAAGTGTGGATACCATATAGAAATAAAGCCGATGAGGAGCGTACTGTTGAAGTCCTGAGCAAGGCGGGGTTGAAGTGATGGGGAATAGGTGGCTTCGATTAGAGTGAAAAATAGCGGTTAATTTATATTCAGCGAATTTTGCAGATATTTGTCACGATTATACGAATAGGTTAACCTGGGATACGTAATAGAGAGCACAAGAATCTGACCTGTGACAATAGTTTGGATATCTCCAACATATCAAGGCCCACATGGGCAATATTAAAACTGGACACTACGGCTATTATTGTTCAATCAGACCTATGAATTAGAAAGCGAGGATTGTTGATAAAATTCCACGCTTTTCTTATTTGTATGGCTATACAATATATTGGTGTGATGCCGTCTGGTGTGAAACCTGAGATATCTCCAACTTATCGCAAAGGACTTCAATTACAGATAGCTTCTATCGATCATCGGTTTTGTACCATTTTAATATTATGTTTTTGCCCGATGATATCCATGAAAGGAAAAATTGCAGATCATTAATGGATTTTCATGTTCTGTTTGTGCCCGATTTAATAGAATTCTCTTTCTACGTTAAAGTGTTAAATAAATATGGCTATAGGCATGATTAAGCATGAACATATGAGAAGTATCATTATTTATTCATGACATGTAACATGCAATAACCTGAATATATTTAGGACATGAACATATATGGGGCATGAACATATTTTACATGATAAATGATCATTTACACGATTTTAGGAAAACATAGAATTGATATCAAATATATTAATAACATGGATAAAATTAAGATTAACAACATTAAATAAATATAAATAATATATATATTATATCAGGCCCCCCTCCATTCGATACCGAAATTACCCATGGCTTCGTACAAAAGGGATTTAAGTGCATCAAAGAAATACGTTTCCATGATATCCCGCCGTTTCTGAATTTATGTCTCAAAAGGTTGATTGAATTACACTACATGGTATTATAGGCGGTAATGGGGGGACGAAGGGAGCCTGTAGGGCGACCGGAGTCCCCCCATTACCGGTTGAAACGAAAGGAGTATGCCATGAGTGTAAACGAAGACAAAACATTCCAAAATGACCATTCCGTTGATAGAAAAAAGAAACGACGCTTTTTATCTCCCGAGAAAAAATTTCAAATATTCTTAGAATCTCAAACCGGTAAAACTCCAGTTGGAGAAATTTTAAGACGGGAAGGGATATATTCCACCGATTTGGCCCGGATCCGCAAACAGGTAAAGGAGGCGGCCCTTGATCGTTTGAGCGCTCGCCCCGGTTCAAAGCGTAAGGCTGTGCCTCGGGGAGATTATGAAGCCCTGAAACGCGAGTTGGAGGAGAAGGAGCGAGCCTTGGCTGATCAGGCAGTGGAGTTGGCAATCCTGCGAAAAAAAACGAATGGGGGTTCGTGGGAGAGATAAAAGGCCAGTGGCTGAGTGAAGAGCAAAAATT
>CAXMTB010000257.1:0-3987 GCA_964195835.1 uncultured Nitrospinaceae bacterium
CAGGTGTGATACTCATAACATATCAAATTTATTGAGGGATTTTATGCCTCAGCGATAAATTGCAGGTATCTGTATTGAGGCATTCGCCTATTTTATATTACTTGAAGACAGGTTAAGCAGTGAAGTTAAGAGTATTACTGCGAAAAACTACAGTTAGAATCAAGGTATTTATTTGATAACCCTCATCAGTTCGTTGGAACCGTAACGATAGGTGCTCCTGACTTATCGCCCGTTTCAGTGAGTGAAAACAGCATCATCAAAAAGGAAAACACGCGCTTGGAGTCAAGATCCGTATCGTCAATCCAGAACCAGTTATCCCGGTACCGGATACTCACCAAGGCATCTTTTGGATGAGATGTACCGCTGTGGATGCGAATCAATGGGGGCATGTCAGTTGCATTTCTGTCAGAAAATTTAGCTACTCGTCCTTCGTCGATATCTTTTGCCGGCACATCGATATAAGATGCCAGCTCGATCATAATTTGAAGCATGGATCGGGTGAGCATGGCGATTTCCTGATCATCAGCGGCAAAAGCGCCATACACCACGCGAATCTCTTTAGCTTCAGGGGTAAGACCCAGTATCTGCTGAACAGTATTTATGTCCTTAGCAATCTCATCACCAAGCTTGCTCCTAAAAAATACGACCATTGCCTTTTTGTCACCCATGGGCTTGACCCGCATGCCAAGTCCACCTAATTTTTGAATCCGCTTCATGGATTCAATGAGACGGCGAAATCTTGGATCAGCAGATTTTCCCATCGCCTTTGCGCCAAACCGGTTATCGACGCCGTTGATGGTTTGCACACCTATCCGAAACAAAAAATCCACCGGATACCCGGACTGTATCAGAAATAAAAAACCTCGGATAGGAATTGGTGTCATCAGGCTTCGAGAAAACTTATCTCCCGTGAGAGGGCTATAGGTGATGGTGGGTCGGTCGGTGTATTTACCGCTGCCTCCCAACATTTGACTATCTCCAAGTATAGGGTCATTCCAGGAGGCACCCAGATTGATCTTTCCTTCAATTGCGTATTGGCTGATGACTGAAGCTACATCTAAAAATACTGGCGCATCTAAATATCGTATCTTAACCAGATTGAGGAGAATCTGTTTCTTCCAGGAGCTGGAAAGGGCGTTGACATAATCAAACCGATCACGTTCAACCGTCCCCGGACCAATTCCGGAGCAACTGGCCAGCAGAATCAAGATCAACATCATGATAACTGGTTTGAATCGGAAGTCTTTAAACATTGTTCATCCCTTTATTTGATTGTCATCTATATTGTGTGTTTATAACCGCTTTAAGGTCTTTCATAGATTTTACGGACAAAGAGCATCGAGTTCCAAAGTTATTGGTAGTACTTTTCCAAATGTTTTGGGATGGTCATTTTTTGGTAGATAACCCACCTTTCGTTTCCGTTGTAAAATTTCTTTAAGAGAAATTTAAACAAGACAGGATATCCGCGGACATCCTGTACTTCTTTGTCTGTATAGTTAACAAGTACCTGAGCTTTATCGTCACTTTTGAGATTGATTCTGAGATTGGTAAGCGAAGCGTGCTCATGTCTATATTTTATCGCCTTATGATCCTTTTTGGCATTAGCAATAAATTGATCTTTGTTTGTAAAGTGATGCTTTCCAGTCCACACGACATTATCATCTATGTGATGCTCGAAAAGAGTTAAATCCTTTTTCAAAGTTCCTTCTTGGAAATCCACAAAAATCTGTTTAATCATAGCTTCGTCATCATTCTGAGGTTTAAATGTCTTTACGTTTGAGGTACACGCGAAGAAAAACACACAAATTGTCGATGTCAAAATTAGATAGAAGAACTTTTTATTCACGGCACCTGCTTTATGTTTTCTAATTCAATATAATAGCCTGAACAACTATAGGCGTAAGGTTCTAAAGTAAATACTTTCCCACTATATATATTGTATAAGTTCATTCATACCTACTTAGATAATCAGATCTGGAAAATTACTAAACCTCACGTATTGCTTTCAATCGTTTTCCTTAATGTCCTTCTTTTGAATCGAGGTGACTCGCCTTGATTTATGTTACCAATATTTGGGTTATAAAATTTTTAGATAGCATTGTGATATCTGAAAAGATTTTAGATTTGGAAAACACTTGGAATAAGATTATGGAACCCACTTATTATTGTGTTACCATGCACTTCCGATCTGAATGTATATGTATGTTTTCTCCGGTCCTTGTGCAATATCGAGTCCCGAATGCAGTCCAAATTTCCGGGCAATCAAATAACGGAACCCGGCGCCAAAGGTGTTTCGGCTGGTCGCTTTGTCCAGATCGCTGAACGATTCCGCCACACGACCCGAACCGACAAATCCGAGGATACTCCAGCGCGAAAAGGCCTGCCACCTGGCTTCGGCCTCTCCCATAACAGCGACATCGTCTTGATATCGCAGGGCAGGAATACCGCGCAATTTGATAAAGGGCACCGCGTAAAAGGGCGTGTCGCCGTCCGACAAGCTGCCTTCCAGTCGCAGCCCAAGGGTGACTTTTTTATGAACGGGAAGCCACGCAAAACCCCCGATGTTGTACCTTTGATAGGTGAAGTCGCCTCCGAAGGTTGGAGTGTGAAACATCGCTGACATATCTACCCGGCTGCCGCGTGTAGGGGTGAAAATGTTGTCCCTGGTGTCGTACTGTATAACGGGACCCAGGCCCCCGTCCTTGGTAACAAACTCTTCCGGTGTTATTCCCGGTATGATACCGCTGATATCGAATTCCGAATTTGAATTAAAGAATAGATAACGAGCACCCAAAAAGAAATCGCTTTTGAACAAGCGATATTTCAAATCCTGCGATAAAATTAAGCTCTCAATATTGAACCTTATTGAAGACTCGCCGGGAGGTGCATTTTGTCCGATACCGTAGAAATCCAAATTAAGAGAACCATAGCCCAATCCACCCGAATAACGGAGAGAATCATTAAGCCAGTTATCCATATGGCCGACACCGATTAGCCAGCTGTCGTTGAGCGAGTATGCACCGGCTATGCCTGAAATAACAGGCGGACGTTTTCCGGTCTGGCTGTCAGTATCTTTTTTCGAACTTTCTTCACGAATGTAAAGCAGTCCTACACCCAGTGCTAATCCACCGATAGCCGGTTCTGAATTGATGATCGGAACCGGTAAAAATCCTCCGGTTATTGCCTCTTCTTCTTTCGACCAACCGCTGACATCGAATTTGCCGTCTTTTGGGTCTTTGAATCTGTCCCAGAAAGATTCTGCAATAACCGGTGAGGTGCAAATAAGTGTAATACCCAGTACGATTATAACAATTCTTATCATTTTCAGCACTAGGGCCTGATTTCGATTGGGGTGCCAACATTGACGGCCTTCCACACAGCATCCATGTTTCTGTCACTCAAAGCAATGCACCCGTTTGTCCAGTTGAACAGTTGGGTGATGGGTGAGAGCAATCCCCATCTATTGCGCTGACCATGGATCATTATATCGCCGCCGGGATCAACCCCTCGCTTCTTGGCGTTCTTCCGGTCTGTGGCATTTGGATATGAAATGTGAATAGACTTGTAAAATTTGCTGTTAGAATTTTTATGGTCAAGGACATACTTTCCTTCCGGGGTTCGCCCATCTCCCTGCTGCTGCTTATGCCCCTTCGGATTGGTACCGAAAGTAACACGGAAAGAGGCAAATGCCTCACCCTTTCGCATCAAGTAGAGCCGCGATTTACTCTTTATCACTAAAACAGAATCCGTCTTCTGCTCGCTATGAACTGCCCCCGAATACAGGAGGCAAGCAAAAGCGATTAGGATGATCTTCACGATATTTTTCATGGCGATATCCGTACAACAATAGCTGTCACTAAAAGCGAAAACAGCGGTCAATTCTCCGGTTTGCTCATAGTCTACTTGTACCTCTTGAGCCTTTCACCTTCATGCGGTCTTCCCTCATAAATCAAAATGGATGTGCCTATGGGTGCCCAATCGAATAAT
>CAXMTB010000258.1:0-3901 GCA_964195835.1 uncultured Nitrospinaceae bacterium
GTTCTTGTTTCTGGTGTAGCGGTCAAAAGGAATCGGGAGCTTCTTGACGGGCGCTGGGATAAACATGACACCAAATGTGCAGCCAATATTGCAGACCTGGTTTCCAGGAGAAGATGTCTTTACTATGATAGTCCGTCACCTGGCATTATTGAGCTTCGGTCTTTACTGTCATTGAGAAGACGGCTGAAGAAAGAAGAGCACAGTCTTCGGATGCGAATCAGAAATAATCTTTTGGCCCAGTACTTTCCCGAACTTGACAGGTTCTACAGCGCTTGTGAGAGCGAGAGCCTGGCAATTGTCAAATGGTGCCTGGACCCGGATAAAATCGCCGGCATGAACTTTGAGTCGTTCTTTCAGATGGTGACGCGAACCCGGCGAGGGACAGCTCAGCTACTTAGACTACGAAAAATCCATCAACAGGCGATAGAATCTATAGGCTGTCCGATGGGATCAGCGGCAGCGTTCGAGGCTCAGCTTCTGGTAGAAAAACTAAAGCAAGTTCGCCAACAGCTAAAAGAAACTGAAACGGCTATAAAAGATGTCGCTCTTGAGTTTACTGAATATAGCTATCTGTTGACGATACCGGGTTTTGGTCCTTACATATCGGCCAGGGTGCTGGCGTCGATTGGCGATCCTTTTAGATTTGAAAACCGAAAACAGCTTATCAAATTGGCCGGATATGATCTGTGTGCAAAACGTAGTGGTAAAACCAGCGACAAAGCGATCCCGGTAATATCTAAAAAAGGCAACGGTGAGCTTCGCTATGCCTTGTATCAGGCAGCCAATGTAGCGTCCGCAAGAGTCGATCTGTTCAGAACATACTTTACCAGACTTATTCGAGGAAGAGAACGTGAACGAGGGATTAAAACAAAAATGCGCGTTAAACTGGCTGTCAAAATGCTGGTAATTGCCTGGACGCTGATGAAGAAAAGAGAAGTATTTGATCCGGCACATCTGAACATAGAATAACAAGTTTTACTATTTCGGCGAGAGAGCTCGTTCATGGACGTCGGGGCATAAAAACCTCTGGAGGGACAATACTGGGCCTCTCACTGAACTTCCGACTCTGGATAAGGGATGATTGGCGTAGCCGTTCAGACGGTAAGGCCGGATAAACGTAACGATCAGAGGTAGGGTTCGCCTAGTGAGAGATTCGCCGAAAAATTATGTCAAAGAGCAAAGGAGAGTTGCGTCTTCAGGAGGTCTATCTTTACAACTGATTGATATTATTCTTAATTAAAATTTTTGAATTTTTGTTTGACAAGGGGATTATAGGATGTCCCCCATTTCCTTTCTTAGCTAGCTAATTTTGGTGTTAAAAAGAGACCTCTAAGCTCAAAATTCATGCCTAATAATTTAATTTGTCGAATGTTTCTTATAGGTTATCGTGGTCAGACCCCAGATTCACTAAGGGAATTCCGGTGCCAAAAAAATTTGATAACAGCATCTTCTATCGACAGCACCAAAGGCGCCTTCCGGTCAGAATGCCAGGGCTCTTTCCCTGCAATAATGAGCCTGCCTCTCTTGGGCCACCCTGGCGCTTGCCAGGTAGTCGTCAAAACCCATGGCCCGGTCAATGGCGCCTTTCGGGGTGAGTTCCACGATACGGTTGGACACGGTAGAGACGAACTGGTGGTCGTTGGAAGCGAAGAGAATCACCTCGGGAAAGGCCATGAGTCCGTCGTTGAGGGAGGTGATGGCCTCCAGATCCAGGTGGTTGGTGGGCTCGTCCAGCAGAAGCACATTGGCGCCGGTCAGCATCATGCGGGCGAGAATGCAGCGCACCTTCTCCCCGCCGGAAAGAACCCCGGTTTTTTTCATGGCCTCTTCTCCGGAGAAGAGCATGCGGCCGAGGAAACTACGGGCAAAGCTTATCCCCTCATCCGGAGCGTATTGCAGCAACCACTGGACAAGGGGTATATCGGTCTCGAAGAAGCGGCTGTTCTCCTTGGAGAAGCAGGCGGTGGTGACGGTCTGGCCCCATCGGAAGCTGCCGGAGTCCGGCTCCAGCTCCCCTGCCAGGATCTGGAACAGGACGGTTTTGGCCAGGCTGTTGTCTCCGACAAAGGCGATCTTGTCCCCGCCGTTCACCACCATGCTGAAGTTGTTGAGAACCTTCTGTCCATCGATGGTTTTGGTAAGATTTTCGATCTCAAGAATTACGGTCCCGCAGGCGCGCTCCGGCTTGAAGACGATCCATGGGTATTTTCGTGACGAGACCGGCATCTCATCCGGGGTAATCTTTTCCAGGAGTTTTTTCCGGGAAGTGGCCTGTTTGGCTTTGGACGCGTTGGAGCTGAAGCGCTGGATAAACGCGGTTAACTCCTGGGCTTTTTCCGTGGCTTTCTTGTTTTGGTTCTGTTTCTGCTTCTGGATCAGGCGGCTCGCCTGGCACCAGAAGTCGTAGTTGCCCACAAAAACCCGGATCTGGCCGTAGTCGATATCGGCAATGTGGGTACAGACCTGGTTGAGGAAGTGGCGGTCATGGGATACCACGATCACGGTATTCTGAAAACGGGCCAGGAAATCTTCCAGCCAGGCGATGGACTTGTGATCCAGGTGGTTGGTGGGTTCGTCAAGAAGCAGGACATCTGGGTTGCCGAAGAGGGCCTGGGCGAGAAGCACGCGGACCTTGTCGCCCCCTTCCAGTTCTTTCATCTTAAGGTGGCGCAGCTTTTCGGGAATGCCCAGGCCGTTGAGGAGAACCGCCGCTTCGGACTCGGCTTCGTAGCCATTTATCTCGGCGAATGCCGCCTCCAGTTCACCGGATCGGATGCCGTCCTCTTCGGTGAACTCCGCCTTGGAGTAGATGGCGTCCCGTTCCATCGTGAGGGTATAGAGCAGTTCGTGCCCCATGATCACCGTATTGATGACGGTTTCCTCGTCGTAGGCAAACTGGTCCTGCTTCAGGACGGCGATACGCTCGCCGGGCCCCACGCTCACCGTCCCCTTGTCGAATTCGTTCTCCCCGGAAAGGACCTTAAGGAA
This sequence comes from uncultured Nitrospinaceae bacterium, assembly GCA_964195835.1. GTDB lineage: Bacteria > Desulfobacterota > Desulfobacteria > Desulfobacterales > UBA11574 > UBA11574. Next base: position 2,989 of record CAXMTB010000258.1, read on the forward strand.
GGTCGATTTACCGGCACCGTTGGCGCCGATAAGGCCGTAACAGTTACCGGGGGTGAACTTGATATTGACATCTTTAAACAAAACGCGCTTGCCATAGGCAAGCGCCACATTGGATGCGCTGATCATAAGGTGTTCCTCATATGTGTGCCGCTGAAAGGCAAGCCCCTCAAGGCGGCGATGCACTTTCCGGTATCAAGGGGCCCGCAACGCGTCCGCCCATTGGGGCTCCGTAACCTGTGATCCCCGGAAAGCAGGGAAAAAGTGACGTGGCGTCGACAGGTTACGAGTCTACCGCTATACCGGAATGCAGGTTTGAACACTAAAAAACCACGGGTCATTCCAGCCCGTGGTTCGTGAAAACGCAGCTTATAGCCTATCGGACTTAAGTCCGCAATCAAAAAAGATGTTTTGGAGGCCCAAAGTGGTCGTTTAAGATACTTTTTCAATAATATCGGTTAGGTAGTGTCCGTCCACAAATCGGCAATTTTGTTCAAGGTCATGGAAGGCGAAAATTTTAACCCCTTGTCCCGGGAGCATTCATAGGATAGGCCATTAAAAATGGCTTTTTGGTCACGGTCTTGTCAGGCGGTTTCTTCTTTGAATATGTTCATTGCCGCCAATATCCATTTTAAAGGTTCCAATATAACCAAAATTGAACAAATAGAATATGTTGCCCCTGGTTTGCCATAAAACAATGGCTATGGCCCAAAATGAAATAAAAAGGATTAAGGGGGCTCTGAGGTATTTTAACGCATATGTATTTTTGTTTGCAGGTTTCATAATGCTGCTTCAGGTTAGTATGGGGCTGCTGAAGGCCGAAAGAAAGCAGAGAAAGGGGTCAAGTTTACTTTTGACCCTTATTAATATTTCAGCTTTTTACATGTATGTTTTTAGTTTTTCAGTTATATTTTTA
>CAXMTB010000259.1:0-3890 GCA_964195835.1 uncultured Nitrospinaceae bacterium
TAAGGGCTCGTAATGAAAGAACCTGCCCGGGCTATTCATAAGGTCTCTGCTTTAACAGGGACTTTAATCCATATAGTTAAATTGCCTATGGTTCTTTCAAAACGATCCCTAATCCACTCAGACAGCTTCCAGCCAAAAATTTAATTATACCTGAAGCTCCTTTGAAATCGATTTGTTTAAACTATTACGTTTTTTGTAATAAAAAGAGCAGAATTTACAATTTATGGACCAATGGATAGTGCAAATGAGATACGCTTTATTGCGGAGATGACGTTGGGGAAGCTGTCGAAATGGCTTCGAATACTTGGTTTTGATACCGTTTATGCGACATATGTTACCGGAGAAAAATTTATCGATACATCGAGAGGCCGCATCTTGCTCACCCGTACAAAACGAATCCGGAACATGAAAATCGCAAAAGAGCGTATCTTTATAACTTCGAACCATCCATTTGAACAGCTTCGAGAAGTCGTTTTGGCGCTCGGCATTGCAAAAGAGGATATACGACCTTTTTCAAGATGTATCCAATGCAACGCATCGATCCGGTTGGTTGAAAAACATGCTGTTCGGGGAAAGGTTCCCGATTATATCTGGGAAACCCGGGACGCGTTCCACACGTGCAATCATTGCCGGCGAATATACTGGTCTGGAAGCCATATCCAGCGGAGTCGTGATATCATAAAAAGATTATTTAAATGACATGGAAAAAATCTAAAAAAGTCATCGCGCTTGAGGCCCGTCTCAAAGACTGCAAAAATGTCATTACCCTTGGTGTTCGGCCGAATTTCTGTGATTACAGCCTCAAAGAAGCGGGCATGATCCGCGATGCCCGAAAAATATACTATCCGACCACGTTCTATGCCGAACTGTTTGACGCCATGGGAAAAGAAACATTTCCCAGTTATCATAACTACAAATGTGTACAGGACAAGATCAAGCAGACCGCCTTGTTTGATCTTCTCGAAATACCACATCCTAGAACGAGGGTATTTTATGGGAAGCGCCAAAAAAGCAAAATTCACAATTATTTTAAATTTCCATTTATTGCCAAAATTCCTAGGGGATCGGCCATGGGGAGAGGCGTATACTTGATACGCAACCTGGAAGACCTTTTATCATACTGCAGCCTGACAACCGTGGCATATATCCAAGAATATATACCGTCGGACCGCGATATTCGAGTGGTGGTTATTGGAAACGAGATTGTGCATGCCTACTGGCGCATCGCGCCTCCCGATGATTTCAGAAGCAATGTTGCAGTTGGTGCAACCATCAGTTTCGACCCTGTTCCGCAAAACGCCCTTGATCTTGCCCTGGATACTGCCCGAAAATGTCAGTGGAATGATGTTGGGATCGACATCATTGACGATAACGGAGCACTTTATGTTCTTGAGGCCAATATGAAATACGGAAAGGAAGGATTTCGCAAGGCAGGAATGGATTACATCAAACTTATGGAGCGTATGATCGAGAATGGGCACATTTAAAGACCAAAATCTTAACATCATCAGCCTGGCGCTGAAAGAGCGGGAAGCCGAGATATTGTCACCGGTGGCCACATTGAGTGACGCCGGGGTGCGTCGTTTCCATGATGCGCGTCTTGAAGAGGGATATCGCCAGACATTTTCAGTGGATGCGGATCGTATTCTGCATTCACGGGCCTACACAAGATATATCGACAAAACCCAGGTCTTTTATTTGATTCACCATGATCACATTACGCACCGGGTTTTGCATGTTCAACTGGTGTCGAAAATTGCAAGAACCATTGGGCGTTATCAGGGGTTAAACGAGGATTTAATCGAAGCCATTGCATTGGGTCATGATATCGGACATACCCCCTTCGGACACGACGGCGAAAGGTTTTTATCCGAACTTTGCAGAGCCAGTGGTATCGGCGATTTTCACCACAACGTTCAGAGTGTTCAGTTTTTAGACCGTGTAGAACGCAAGGGTAAAGGATGGAATCTGTGCCTTCAGACGCTGGATGGGATACTTTGTCATGATGGAGAAATCCATAACCAGGTTCTTAAACCTGAGCGAAACAAGACATTTGAAATGATAGAAAAAGAGATGGCGCTGAAAAAGGAAAATCCTTTGACCCAACTCATGCCCATGACCCTGGAAGGATGTGTGGTTCGGATGGCAGATACGATCAGCTACATCGGTCGTGACATAGAGGATGCCATCCGGCTCAATATGATTAAACGATCTGATCTTCCAAAAAAGAGTGTGGATGTTCTCGGGAATACTAACGGAACCATTGTTTATCATCTTGTCACAGATATTATCAACACCAGCTTTCAAAACACCTACATTGCTTTCAGCCAAAAAATATCCGAGGCCTTAAAGCGACTGAAGGATTTCAACCTTGAGCGCATCTACATGAACCCAAAAATAAAAAAAGAGACAAACACCATAAAAACACTTTTTGGGATACTTTTTGAAAAGTATCTTGATGATATTGAAAATGAAAATCGTTCATCCGTGATATTTGCGGGTTTTTTAAAAGATATGTCTGAAGATTATATTCAAAATCATTGTAACGAGGAAATTGTCAGGGATTTTATCGCCGGCATGACAGATCAGTATTTTTTAAGACAGTGTCCTGAAGATATGCGACCAGAAATTATTAGCAAGTAAAAAAGTTTAAAGTGCTTAAAGTGAACTAAAGTGACTAAAGCCCGCCCTGGTGCGAATCGTTAATATATTGATCTGAATTATATATCAATACAAACATAACTTTCATAGTATAAAGTATTGGTGATCGGTCTGGGCCAGGGTTAAGGTATTCTATCATTTTTTAAATTGGCTTCGCCGTAGGCGGATTCCACAACTTTAGCTCACTTCAAACTTTAGTTACTTTTACGATTCTTCGCCATGTTGAATGCGATGGCTTGTTATAAAACACGTCATCGAACTTACGAATCAGAGCACTAAGTATGAAAAACTCCAAAAATCCGCATAAGCAAAACGAAAAATTTAAATTTCAGAAGCGGTCTTATCGAAATTTAGTCTTAAAAGACAATCTGGTCGATTTCAGAGTAACCGTTAAAGAAACAGATTTATTTGTACAAGCTTTAAAACCGCTTGAAGACATTACAAGAGAACTGATTCTAGAAAAGAGAGGGTATATTGAAAACTACATAAAAAGGTATCCTGAATTCGCTCGGACGCTAAAACCATGGCGCGTCCAGGGTCCTGAACCGATGATTATCAATGAGATGGCGCTTGCGGGTGAAAAGGCCGGCGTCGGCCCAATGGCAGCGGTCGCCGGTGCAATTGCCGAACATGTGGGCTACGGCCTGCTAAAACATAGCGATGAAATGGTGGTGGAAAATGGTGGGGATGTCTTTTTAAGGTTGGATAATCCTGTTACCATCGGTATTTTTGCAGGTGCATCTCCTTTAAGCTTGCGTATGGGAATTTGTGTTGAATCAAGGAAAAAACCTATATCCATATGCACATCATCGGGAACCGTTGGCCATTCGTTAAGCCTGGGAAAGGCGGATGCCGTCTGCGTGGTGTCAGATTCTTGCTCCCTTGCTGATGCCGCTGCGACGTCTATCGGAAATCGAGTAACATCGAAAACCCATATCCAGCCGGCCATCGATTTTGGGAAACATATTGAAGGCGTTAGGGGAATTGTTGTTATTATCGGTGATGACGTCGGTATTTGGGGTGACCTGAAAGTCGTACCGCTTAAATTAGAAAAGGGTTGAGTTTTGAGCTCGAAAAGGGTAGATGGACTGGAAGCACCAAACACTGGATGAGGAGTATATAATATGAAAACCATGTGGGCGCCCTGGCGTATGGAATATATTCTGGGCGAAAAGGATGCGGGATGTATCTTTTGCAGAGCGCTTTCAGATCAGGATAACCTGACCTTA
>CAXMTB010000260.1:0-3859 GCA_964195835.1 uncultured Nitrospinaceae bacterium
CCGAGAAAAACCAGGGAAATCAGGAAGCTTACCCATACGTAGAAGCCGGGTGATCTCTCTATCTCGTTTAATACCGAGTCAAAAATTTTTTTAATCCGACTGATCATGATCACCTTTGGTTCCTTCCCGCGTCAATGCGGCGTAAAGGTGCATCAATCCTGCCAGAACCGACGCCCCCATAACCCCTGAAGCGGAAATTCTGATCTTGTCCAGGTTTTTGTTGACGATTTTTTTGGGTGCTACAACCATATTCAAATCCTGGGGCCTGGTGGGCAGGATCGTCAGCATATCCGTTCCACCTGCCTCGGTAAGTCCCAGAATGTAACTTGAGCCGCCCCTTTGCTGGATCCGCCGCTTGGCCTCTTTTATTATTTCATGCTTATGGTCAAAGTGTAGCGCTCCTACAGGACAGGCGGCCACACAGGCCGGTTTCATATAGTTGAGAAGCGGTGTTCTGTTGTAGCACATGTGACATTTCCGGGTAACACGTTTTTCAAAATCAAATCGAGGCACCTTGTACGGGCAGGCTTGAAAGCAGTAACGGCAACCGATGCACCGTTTTTCATTAATGACTACCGGCCCATTGGGCAGCTTGGTAATGGCTTTGACCGGACAAACCCCGGCACAGGCCGGCTGAATACAGTGCTGACAAGCCCAGTGTTCATAGGTCTTCCTATTGCGGTTTTTGGAGTCGATGAGTAAATTGACTACCACCCAATTGTTGGCGGTGAGATCCGTCTCACGGTCGGTGATCATTTCATCCCGCTCAACTTCTAAATTGTTCCAGCGTTTGCACGCCGACATACACCGTTTGCAGCCGATGCATCTTACCGTATCCACCAGCTTGCCGTAGCGCTGTTCCTCGGCTTCAGCAAGGCCGACAGACCCCAGTGCTCCGAAAGCCGGAACGCAGGCCAAAAACTTTAGAAATCGCCGCCTGCCTAATTTTGCCGTTCCACGATTCATCATTCCTGTATTTATTTTTTACGAATTATTATCAAAAGCCTAGTGACGTTGATGAACGGTAAAAGGCTTGGGCATGTCATTCTTTTTGGCTGCTTCTAAAAAGCCGGCCAATGCCTCGACAGGCGAATCTTTGTGATGATGGCAGGCGTTGCATGCATTGGGTTGCTTATCCATACCGCCGGCTTTCAAGGTAGCTTGAGGAAACATAAACCTGAAGGTGTGGCTGTGCGCATCTCCAGCCTCACCGATCTTCGCGACTCTGGGCATATGGCATCGGACACAACTTCCAAAAGTGTGAATGCGATGGACCGATCGATACTGAACGGTTGAGTGACAGCTTTTGCAAAGCCGGTCCTCAAACAACCGGGTCTTGGAGCGGATAATCACCAGAGGGTTTGGCACCTCTCCAACGGCTTGCAGCGCGCTACTACTTCTGTGCACGTCGTGGCAGGTGATGCAGGTCACACCTACTTTAGCATGTTCGCTTTTTTTCCAATCGAGATACTGCTGGTTGCTGTGACGAGATTCCCCGCTCGGCCAAAAAAGATCGGGGTTACTGTGGACAGTGGCCTCGTCGAAAAACAGCCTTATGTTGGCTTCTCCCTTATAGATCTGATATTCGACCGGATAAGCATACTTGCCGCTCTTGTCATGGCCTCCGGTGTGACATGAGCCGCATATCTGAGCGGCCAGGGCCGGGGTGAGCCGGGATGCTTGAATGATCGTAGGAATCTCATAACCGGGAACAGCCTCCACGTGGTTGCTTCCGGGTCCATGGCAGGCCTCACAGGCAATCCCCATCTCAACAAAGGTCTTCTTCTCCGGATATGCGCCGGTGGCGTGGCATCCGGCGCATTCTTTAAACCAATCTCTTTTGGCCTGCTTATCCGGGTAGTAGGGCTTCCACTCCCCGGTGAAGACATTGTACTGGGCGGGAAAGACAATCAGATCATCCCCTTCTTTTTTCAAATATTGCTGTTTCCACTGGCTGCCCAGCGTATAAGCGATCTCTTCTTTCTTAAATGTCCTGACATCGCTGGGACTTTGAAAATCGCCGATATTTGCCAGCGGCTCAAGCTTAACATCCCGCATCATTCTGGAATGCAGAGAGGTCCTCCACTCCAAAAAGGTTCTTTCATGGCACTTTTTGCAGGTTTCGGAACCGACGAAAACGGCACCGGTTCTGTCTTTAAATTTACCCTCAAGCTGGGTCGTCTTAACGCTCAATCCCGTTTTTTTAAGTACAATTGTCGTTGCAATAACAATCCCCAATGTAACAACAAAAAGAGCGCTGATGATGATCGGTATCAATGGGATTTTTTTCATTCTCAAATCCTTAGGCGTCAAGTGTTGACACCGTTTGTTCAGGTTGCCCGATGACTTTGGATATTAAGACAATCCATAACTATAACAATAAATATTCTTAAAAAAACGCAATGCAATGATAATAAATAATATTCTCACTTGGGCGTTGCTTTTGCATACGTGGTTCTGGTTTATTTTCATTTTAACTGAATTCTTTGTTCTCAAATTGGATAAAACTTCGGGTCAATTCCGCCACCGCATGGTAAAAGGGTAATTCTGCCAGCTGGATGACGTTTTCACAGAAATCGGGAATCCATTGAATCAGGTGTTCTTCCAGAAACATCTTTTGCATCGCCACGCAGCTCCGAGCAATCGCTTCATCACTTTCGGCCCAGGCCTGTGCTTCCCGCCGGGCGAGTGCCGCCATGAACTCAAATTCCACGCTGACATGGTCGGGCATGCCTTTGTAATCGGGTTCGTATTCCAGGCCGGTGGCCTCGATAAACTTTTTGACTTCAACGGTGGTCGCACCCCAAAGTGTTCCCCAATCTCCGTCTTCTCTTTGGTGATGGACCGACTCATGGGGTGAGATGTGTTTGCCCGGCCCCAAAAAGAGCCGGGCATATTCCACCGTCAGATCCTCGATCAGCTTTTCTTCAGAACTTTGCAAAAAAGCTTCGATCCCTTCAACTCCCAGGTCGGTAAAGACCCCCAGAAACCGGGGGTCTTTGACCTGGCAAAGGAGGTCTGGCGTGACTTCCCGGCGATAAATCAATGCAAGGAGCCCATAGATATTGCTTCTATGGTCGGCCATATCCTTTCTACGCTGTTTTTCCATGCTGTCCATAATATCCTCTATGGCCTCACTTTATTGAGTTTACGCCTTGGTCACTTTGACCACATTATCCAGCATAGCCCACTGACCACTGATGGGATCCGGCTTGTTGGCCATGAGCCAGTTGGGATGCTTTCCATAGGTGTTCCAGGTCTTGAGCTTGAGATCCGGGTCGTTGTCCCCGGCAAACGGAGACTTTTTACCCGAAGCATAGCGGCCGTATTGCCAGTGCCCCAGGTGATGAGAAATGGAGATGACTCCCGGCACAACACCTTCGGTCACTTTAGCCGTGGTGATAATCTCGTTGATCTCAGACTTGACCTTGATCTTGTCTCCGGTTTTTATTCCCAAACGTTTGGCTGTTTTCGAATTAATCATACCCGGGTTGTCATGACAGATTTCGGTGAGCCATTTACAGTTGGCAGAACGGGAATGGATGTGAACCGAAACTTTGTAAGAGGTCAGAATCAGATCGTCCGGTCCCATCTTTTCATAGGCCGGAACCGGCGTGAAACTGGGTATCGCCGGAAGGTTTTTCATCTCCATCAGTTCTGAGTAAAGCTCAAAATACCCGGACTTGTTGACCTTGTCCGGTTTGAACCCTGCATAGACTTTACCGTCGATCTCCTGACCCACATAACCTTTATATGCGTTCTTGGTCTTGGTGTAACCCTTCTCCTTGGCCGCGGCTTCGCTTTCGGCATGGGCCTTTTTCCAGTTCCAGTAAACGCCGGTGGCTTCGTCGAAAATGAC
>CAXMTB010000261.1:0-3855 GCA_964195835.1 uncultured Nitrospinaceae bacterium
TTGGGCAATTATCTACAAACATAACTTGTTCAAAACGAAACTTGACCTGACACCAGAAAAATATGATATCTGTAAATCAATTGTTGTTGTGAATGGTTGTTAGGCTGGCAAGGTATCACAGCATTAATTTCGGTTCAAAATCTTCTCTTATCGGTCTCCACCTTCTATTAAACCTACCCCTCCTATCAATCGTCACATCCCATATATTCCAACCACAATATCACATATAACCAATCGAATTAATTTATGAATATTATTTAAACGATGTAATAATTCTTATGCACTTTACCCCATAATCACACAGCATTTATTAAGTTGCGCTTTATTTTTTTTATTGTAATTAGTATAAATAATAAATATCTATACTATTATGCAGTAACTATTTGGTTTAGTATGTATTTTGGGTACAAAGAATGGGTGGATAAAGACATCACAATTTACAAACTTGGAGTTCATCATTCCCGAGTCCGAGTGTTGATCCGGCAAGGGAGGCTGAAAGCCTATAAGATAGGCTGCACATGGGTCATTCTGGATAAGGATTTTAAGAAGCTAAAAATAGCCAAATAATTTCTGAGAACCAATCGATTGCTTAATTAAACATCCGAATAGGGAGGTGGTTCCATGGGAAAAAATTCGATTTTTAACCTTGGAAGGATGAGGCTTTCGGGGAATCAGGCCATTGCTCGGGGAGCTCTAGAAGCCGGTGTTCGAGTGACCAGCGCTTATCCAGGAGCTCCCATCTCAGATCTTCAGGGGAGCTTCGAACAATTGGCGGGAAACATCCCCAAGATAAATGCTTTTACCAACAAAGTGAGTGAAGCGCTGGAGCGGGTCGGATACCAACTCGCTGCCCATTGGGGAACCACCACCAACGAAGACAACTCAATGGCACTGGCGCTGGGCGCCGTCATATGCAAGGCCGACTACAAAAAACGGGAATTTCTCACCAGAGAAGAGTGGGATCTTGTTTATGGCGATACAGTTTTCGCCCAGGATCAAGAAAAGCGGATTCCTGTGGGCTCTCGAGTGATGTGCTCCTTCAAGCACCTGGGCGGTAACACCGCGGCCGACGCCCTCCGTGTAGCGGTTAATGTTGTTCCTTACACCGGTGGATTGGGTCTTGCTTCAGGTGACGACCGTCAAGGGACTTCATCACAGACCATGCAGGACAACAAGGTGCTTTACGGATTCCATATCCGGATTCCCACCCTGGAACTTCATTCCCCACGCACCGCTCACACTACCGTTAAGAATTGTTATCGCCTTTTCGAGGAACTCGGCGTCCCGTTTGCGGTGGTGATGAACTATGACCTCTCCTACAGGGAGGTCTCGGTAGACCCGGTAATGGAGCTGGACATGACAGCCAACAAGCGGCGCAAGGGTTTCACCCGGGATCCCAAGCATCTTGTCACCATCGGACCCCACATACGGGCCCGGGAAAAAAGGTATCATTCAAAACTGATCCCTTTGTTCAAAACAAAGATCAAGGAAAATTTTGAATTTCTGGGGAATAGAGTGTCTGTATTCGGCGATAATCCCCGGAGCATGTTGGTCGTAAACGGTCCTTTCCGGGAAGATTTCGAAATGGTTCACAATGTTCCGACCTTAAGAGAACGTCTTAACAGAAAATACGGAGATGTTCTGGTTATGGAAACCGACATTGTCTTCCCCCAACCCGATTCCCTTTTTGAAGAACTCGTGTCAAAACACGGCATCGAAAAAATATATGTGTTTGAAGAAGGTTATGGGCGGGTCATTTATCTTCAGCTTTTAGATTTGGTGAACCAGAACCAACTCGATGTAAAGGTTGTTGATCGCTCTATACCCTACGAACCCAGGATATACGAACGGTTTTCCTATATTGATCATATTATGAATATTTAAAGGGAGGTGCGGACCATGACTTTAACGCAGAGCCCCGCTTCAAAACATAAAGCAGAAGATGAAATCACCTATCTTCGGCCGGTGTCCAACTGTGCCGGCTGTGGAGACACCAAGGTTTCCTGGTCTGTGCACGAGGGGATGAGACGATTTAACCGAAAGCTGGGCCTTAAAGGCAAAGACAGGTATGAGTTGATCTACGCTGCCGACAGGGGATGCGGTAACCTCCAAGGCTACCATGCTTACGGCATCGTGGATGCTATCTTTTGCATGGGCAGCGGCGCTATTGTGGGGGATGGAATCAAAGAGTCCTGCTCCGAGAAACAGATCGTGGTCACCGCATCGGGAGACGGCGCATATAATTTTAATATCAGCGGCATCAAATTTGCCGCCAAAAACAAACGGTTTGGCGCCATCAACGTGATCTACAACAACTACAACATCCGGATGACCGGAGGCCAGATACCCCTCGAGACAGATTTCGACAAAGAAGGTCCGGCTTTAGGCTTCGACATCATTCATGTAAACCCCTTCAGAGTGGACGACAATGCAGAGCTTTTCAAGGATCTATATGACCGGTATCTCAAAAAGGAAAAAGTGATGGTCATTGCAGACGGCGTATGCGTCCTGGATATGGGTAAGGATGCCAGGAATTCAGGAGTAAAAATGGGCCGCATGGTAAGGTCGGAGGAGTGCCTGGATCTAAAATTTGCCAAAGAGCGTGAGCGCGTTGCGATAGAGGAACCGGAAAAACTCAAAGACCTTCCACGATTCAAGTGTCGGTTATGCGGTATCGGACTCAGATGCCACTCCCTGCTTAGCAACGATCCCAGGCAATGCCAGGCCTGCGGTTCGTGTTTGCAGTTTCCCTGTCCGGTAAACGCTCTGAGCTTTGAGGGGGTCAGCTTTTCAACTTCCGTCAGTATACCCGAACTTATCGATAAATAGGAGGAATTCATGGCGACAGAAAGACAGCTTACCATCTCCAACCCATCCATTGGCGGTTCCGGTTACCTTACCCTGTCGAACATAGAAGCTGATGCGGCCATTGCCGCGGGGTTTCATGCTGCCATCCACCAGTGTCGGGGTCTGGCCCAAGCCGGTGGTCCGCTTTGTGTGGATGTAATGATTCGTGAACATGAAGTGAGAGGGGCAGTTTCCTATAATGTGGACTACATCAATGGCTACGACCTTTCCGAAGCCTGGCGGGGTGTCTTTACCGCGAGAGATTTTGCCGTTGCCTTTCCCAGGGGGCTCACCGTGGTGGCCGATTTTTATGTGGATGAACCGATTCTGGTCACTGCCAGCCGAAAAGGACCCAGGTATCTCACCAGAGATGAGTATCTTAAAAGATATGAGGAGGTCATCGAACAGGGACATGACCTGAGGCTGGTATTTTATGACTTTAGTAAATACAAGCTGAGAAACATCATGAAGGGACCCTTTTCCTTGGGTGTCATTGCAGCGGATCTTGATCTGCGGCAGGACGCGCGTTTCGTTACACTGCCCAAAGAGGCCGTCATTGAGGGGATACTCAATAATGTGCCCCAAAAGGCAGACCCGGTTGCCAATGAGAAAATACGAAAACTAAATCAGGACGTCTTCGAAACCGGATACGGGGCCAGGAAACATTTCGCTGGATCTGAAGATGAGAAAATTATCCTCATATAAAATTGAAAAACTACATGATAGAAAAGAAAGTCATTTGGGACCGTTTCTAGCAGGAGTTGGATTTATTTTTTTCATTAAGGCAGTTATGCGTTCATTCCTAAAGCTTTGAGCCTGCTCTTTTGAAGATAATTGGATAGTTAATTCAATTTATACAGTTCATATTAAAAATGGCCCAAGTTTCCTTCACTGAGAAATTCCAACGTATGCAGCATTTGTTTGAATCTGCGATATCTGCAATGATCAGCAAATATCAAAGGGCTGAATTTTACCAGATATTCATACCATATCACAACCTGAACCAAC
>CAXMTB010000262.1:0-3836 GCA_964195835.1 uncultured Nitrospinaceae bacterium
TGGGGGAGATTCTGGAGCTGGGACCCCAAAGAAGTATGGTCCGGCATTACCTGGATCTTGTATGCAGTCCTTCTTCACCAGCGTTTGACGGTTGGATGGCGGGGACGCCGAGCGGCAATTATGGCCATCATCGGTTTCGCTATCATCTTATTTACGTTTTTAGGGGTTAACTTTCTTTTAAAGGGTCATCACGGAGAATTTACCAGGTTGTAAATGGGGCAATATGTGCCCTATATTGTATTTTTGATGACATATTTTATTTAGTCCTGAAAAACTTGGTCCTATAGGCCTCCGGCTCGTAAAGCCTACGCCTCGGAGAGCCAGGTCAGAGTTGTCCGGCTCTGTCTGAAGAAGCGTTGCAATAGTTTGAAGTGAACTAAAGTTTAAAGTGAGCTAAAGTTAAGGAATTCTGTCAATTATATAAAATCAGCGGAGCGAGCAGACTTCGCCATAGTAGCCTATGGCTACGACGGCTGAAAGCGACTCCATAACTTTAGTCACTTTAGCTCACTTTAAACTTTAGTCACTTTTTCGGTCTATTCGGGTTGGACATTTCAAACTTAAATAATGCAATCACATTTATAAATTTACGAATCAAGAAATATGTTAGACATCGTATTACTGGGATTGAATCATAAAACAGCGCCGGTGGCGCTGAGAGAATGCCTTGCCATCTCAAAGGATGAGACATCCGTTGCCTTGAAAGCGTTTCAGGAACTGCCGTCTGTCCGTGAAGGGATGCTTTTTTCCACTTGTAATCGTGTTGAAGTTCTCATGGTTGTTCAGGATAAAACGAATGCGGTGGATGCTGTCAAACTTTTTCTTTCCGAATTGAAACATCTTCCGGTTTCTGAATTTGAAAAATCCCTCTATATTCATGAAGGTGATGATGCCGTTCGGCATGTATTCAGGGTTGCCGCCAGTCTTGATTCCATGGTGGTGGGAGAGCCACAGATCCTGGGACAGATAAAAGAAGCCTATCAAATGGCCGCCACAACGAAGACTTCCGGTGTTCTTTTGAACAAATTACTCCATCGTACTTTTTTCGTGGCCAAACGGATTCGGACGGAGACCGGGATCGGAGATCATGCAGTGTCCATCAGTTACGCGGCCATTGAACTGGGGCGAAAAATTTTCGGAACCTTTGAAGGAAAAAAAGTGCTGCTTATCGGCGCCGGTGAAATGGCGGAACTGGCGGTGGAACACCTGATTCGAAACAGGACGGTGGATATCCTGGTTGCCAATAGAACGTTTGAGAGCGGTGTTGACCTGGCCAAAAAATTTAGGGGACAGGCAATCCGGTTCGATGAAATTGAGGACGCTTTACAACAGGTAGATATCATCATCAGCTCAACCGGTTCTCCCGATTACGTGGTGACTCGAAATCATGTCAAAGGAATCATACGCCGGCGTCGCAATCGCCCACTTTTCTTTATCGACATTGCTGTCCCTCGTGATATAGATCCGGAAATCAACCGGCTTTCCAATTCATATGTTTATGATATTGATGACCTCAAGGGAATTGTTGATGAAAATGTCAAGGATCGCAACAAGGAAGCGATAAAAGGAGAAAGAATCGTTGATGAGGCCGTGATCAGCTTCCGGCACTGGTACGAAAGCCTGGAAGTCATACCGACGATTGTTGAATTGAGAAAAAAGATTGAGGAAATAGCAAAAGGAGAATTAAAAAAAACGCTGCATACAGCAAAGCATCTCTCGGCTGACGACATCATGGCCATCAACAGAATGACGGATGCAATGGTCAATAAAATACTTCATGATCCCACGATGCTGCTAAAAGGCAATGGACAACAACAGGACAAGTACGTTTATCTCGACGTTACCCGAAAGCTGTTTAGGCTTGATGAATAGCCTCGATATCCGGCCCGAAACAACGGGTTCGCCGCGGTATATCTAAAACCCTATATGCTACATAAAACCAAACATATTGACATCTCCGCCATTCGCCATCTTTACCCGTTTAAATCCCATTACATGGAAATAAACGGTCTGAATTATCACTTCCTTGACCAAGGTGCGGGGGACCCGGTGATCATGCTTCACGGAAATCCCACCTGGTCGTTTTATTTTCGTAACCTGGTTAAAGGCTTGTCATCACAATTTCGCACCATTGTGCCGGATCACATCGGGTGCGGCCTGTCGGACAAACCGGATATCGATCAATATGATTATCGCCTGAAGAGCCGTGTCGACGACCTGGAGAAGCTTCTCGACACCTTAGGGATAAACCAAAAGATAACACTGGTGCTCCACGACTGGGGGGGGATGATCGGTATGGCGTACGCTTTGAGACATCCGGAAAGGATTCACCGATTGGTCATCATGAATACCGCGGCCTTTCTTTTGCCGGAGGGTAAAGCACTCCCTGTAAGACTTCGACTGATACGAAATATCAAGCCGTTTGCTACGTTGGCGGTGCTCGGCTTTAATATTTTCGCCGGTGGTGCGCTTTTCATGGCCTCTTACAAGGGCCTTGAAAAAGATGTAAAATCGGGCCTCATTGCTCCGTACAATAGCTGGAACAACAGGATCGCAACATTAAAGTTTGTTCAGGATATTCCTGTCAAAAAAAAGGATCCGAGTTACAGCCTTGCAAAATATGTGGATGACAACCTGCATCGATTGAAACACATTCCCATGCTCATTTTATGGGGTGAACACGATTTTGTCTTTGATATGGATTATCTTTTGGAGTGGCAGCGCCGTTTTCCTGATGCAAAAGTAAAGACCTTCAAGGATGCCGGCCATTATGTTCTTGAAGATGCGGCAGACAGAATTATTCCCATGGTTAAGAATTTTCTGAAGGCTCACTGATTATTCGTAAGTGTTCATGGGAAGCGAATCCCGCTTTAAGCGGGACAAGTGCGCTGTGAGCTATCGTATTAAAACGGATACGATTTCAAGTCGATCCCGATCGAAAATAAACATATCATTTATGACTTCTATAGGTTATGTCAATGGGGATCGGACCAAGCTAACCATTAAGATTCATTAGAATCAAGCTTCAAATCATATCTTTAATATGCCCCAAATCGCACTTTTTAGGGGTGAAAACAACAATATAAAATGGCGAGAGCCAGTCGGCACTATATACTTGAAAATGAGGTCAAGTCAGAAAAGCTTTAAAAGCCCCCCCAAAAGATATCAGCCCAGGGGGCTTTCTATTCTCTATGAAGATCATGATATTCTGGTTGTGGATAAAATGAGTGGTCTTTTAACAGTGAGTACTGAGAAAGTCAGAGAAAATACAGCTTATTATCTTTTAAATACGTACGTAAGAAAAGGGAATCAGAAATCAAGAAACCGGGTATTTATCGTGCACCGTTTGGATAGAGATTCTTCCGGTGTTATCGTTTTTGCTAAAAATGAAAATGCCAAGCGTTTTCTTCAGGAAGAGTGGCATGGATTTAAAAAAAAGTACTATGCCGTAGTTCATGGAACGTTACCGAAGAAGGAGGGCGTAATTACTTCATATCTTGCAGAAAACCTTGCTCATAAAATGTATTCTGTTGATGATCCTGAAAAAGGTAAGCTTGCTAAGACCGGGTATAAAGTTCTGAGAGAATCAAAAAAATACAGTCTGCTTGAAATAGATCTGCTTACAGGTAGGAAAAATCAGATCCGGGTCCATTTTTCGGAAAAAGGTTCTCCTGTAGCCGGAGATAAAATGTATGGGGTAAAAGACAAGGGTATCAAGAGACTTACACTTCATGCGGCCTCCATAACCATATTACATCCCGATACAAAAGAGAAAATGACCTTTGAGACAAAGGTTCCTGCTTATTTTAAATCACTTGTAAATACCTAAACTTAGC
>CAXMTB010000263.1:0-3809 GCA_964195835.1 uncultured Nitrospinaceae bacterium
TGAGTTTTCTTAAAGCCTTGGCTTCTATCTGTCTGATCCTTTCTCGTGTTACGGCAAAGTCCTGTCCAACTTCTTCGAGGGTATGATCCGCCTTTTCACCAATTCCGAATCGCATACGCAGTACTTTTTCCTCGCGTGGGGTTAACGTCGCAAGAACCTTTCTTGTCTGCTCGGCAAGGTTTAGACTGACAGCTGCATCTGAAGGCAGCATAAACTTCTTATCTTCTATAAAATCTCCGAGATGGCTATCTTCTTCCTCGCCTATGGGCGTTTCCAGAGAAATCGGCTCTCGTCCAAGCTCCTGCACGAGGTATCTGGATGTGCGAATAAGCTTGTTTATTGTTTCAATCATATGAACAGGAATTCGGATGGTTCTTGCCTGATCAGCAATTGCCCTCGTTATGGCCTGTCGAATCCACCACGTAGCATATGTGCTAAATTTGTAACCACGCCTATATTCAAATTTATCAACGGCCTTCATCAGACCGATATTTCCCTCCTGGATTAAATCTAAAAATTGTAAACCTCGATTGGTGTATTTTTTGGCAATACTGACGACCAGTCGTAAATTGGCCTTGGTCAGTTCACTTTTCGCAAGTTTGGCTCTAAAACGCCCTTCATCTACACTTGACATGATCCTTTTTAAAGATCGGTTTTTTGCCTTAAAAGTATGCTCCCGAACGGCAATTTGGTCTTTTATTGTCTTCAGCTCGGCAAAAAGCAAGTCACCTTCTTCCTTTGAAAAGTCACAACGTGAACAGACCCACCGGACAAACTTGGTTTTGGTCGTTAAATTGGCTCGAAGTTCTGTAACCGATACGCCAAGTGAATCAGCGCACATTACAATAATTCTATTCATGGAATCGAACCACTCAATGTTTTCCCTGACAAGTTTCTCAATCTTATCAATAACCCCACCCTCAAAACGCCATTCCTTAAGCAAATCAAATATTTTATTATTCCTGCGAGTGATGCACCTTCTGATACGACGCTGTTCATCGGATTCAAGGTTTGATGCAAAAAGTTTCTCCCGATATACTTTGTTTTCTTCATGAATGGACCGTATAGCATGTACTGTATCTAAAAACCTTTCGATCTGGATCGTTTCTTCAATATATGCACCGACCTCGTCCATATCCCTGACATCTCTTAATACCTGCTTCAGTCGTATATCCCTGTTTTCTATCTGATTACCAACCCCTATAATGCATTCTACAGCGATGTTTGTATCTATCAGGTCCTTTAAAACTTCCTGTTCTCCTGCTTCTATCTCCTTTGCAATAATAACCTCACCTTCTCTGCTTAAAAGAGTTACCAACCCCATCTCACGTAAATACATCTTGACAGGATCAGTTACCGAGCCAAAATCAGGTGCGGGAGTCGCGGATATTTTAATCTTTTTTACTCGAGTTAATTTGTTCTTTTTTTCATCTATGATTTCAATGTCAAGATCATTTAACATGATAAGCGTTTCATCAATTTGCTCCAATGAAAGGGTATCATCCGGAAGAGCTTTGTTTATCTCATCATAAGTTAGAAAACCCTTCTTTTTTCCTTTTGAGATAAGCTTGTCCAGCGTTATTTTTGTAATATTTTTACTTTTTTTCTTTTTTGTAGCGGCTTTCTTTGCCATGTATATAGCCTCCTACAGACTCCATTTGATTTTGTGTTTATTTCAATAACGCCATCTTCTTTTTTTCAGATAGCACTGCCATTTTTTGTTTTTTACTCAACAGTTTTGAAAGTAATTCAAGATCATCGTTCTCTTCAGCTTCTTTTATTCTTTTAATCAAAGTATTTTCTTTTTTATTACGTATCGACTCGAATCGGTTTAAAATATTGAGGCATCCATCATAATCCCACTTGTTCTCTTCAAATGCCATGGAAGCAATAATACCCCTTTCCTTGTTGTCTTCAATTAAGTTGATAAAATCAACGATATTTATATCCGAAAAATCTTGATGTTCCAGAATTAAATAGCCAATCGCTTTTAAGCGGTTATCCTCAAAAAGATCAAGTATGCCTCGCTCACCAATTTCGGATAAAACTGGCGGAAATTGAAGCATCATTGAAACAATCTGCTGTTCCAGCCTTGCCCACTTGCCATGAAATGATTTTCTCTTATCCGCTTTCTGAAAACCGTTATTTCTGTGGTTGCGAGCAAAATCATTGTTTGAAAATGTATCCCTTTTGGTGCTGCTTCTATTTCTAAAAGATAGTTCCCTCACCTTTTCCAAAACTGCGGTTTCTTCAATCCCAACACGTTCAGCAAGCTCCTTTATATACAAAGACCTTGCCACACTGTCATCAATGGATGCCAGCGTTTCTCTCATCTCTGAAATCACACGGATCTTTCCTTCAACGGTAAGTCCGTATTTCTCTATCAAAGTATCTATGAGAAAAGATATAAGGCTCTTTGCACTTTTAGCAATATCAAAAAATGACTCGTATCCGAATTCAAAAAGATATGAATCAGGATCATGTCCTGAAGGTAAGCGCATAATATTTGCATCGACTTCGGCGTTCATAAAAATTCCTAGGCTTCTCAGCGCAGCTTTCATGCCCGCATCATCAGAATCAAAAACGAGCACCACATGACCATCCTTGCCGATAACGTTTCTGAGGATATGAACATGGTCCGTAGTAATAGAAGTCCCCAATGTCGCAACTGAATTTTGAATACCATTCTGATGCAAGGCCAATAGATCAAAATACCCTTCAACAATGTAAACTGTTTCAGTCTCCCTGCATTTTTGCCTGGCCCGGTGAAGACCGTATAAAGAAGAACTTTTGTTATAAATCGGCGTTTCCGGAGAGTTCAGATATTTCGGCAAATCATCAGTCAATACTCGCCCACCGAAACCTATCACATTAATGTTCGCATTAAATATTGGAAATATTATTCTGTTTCTGAAACGATCATAAAAACCGTCTTTTTTTTCTCTTTTAACAATCAACCCGGCTTTTTCTACAATATCGAGGGGGATCTTCTTTTTTTTGAAAAAATTATTGATGTTATTCCAACCTTCTGGAGCGTATCCAAGCCTAAATATTTCCATCGTCTCTTGGCTTATTCCCCTTTTCTTGAGATATAGCACCGCCTGTTTTCCTGAAGGAGCACTAAACAGATTGTTGTGAAAGAAATCTATCGCCTGTCTATTTACGGCAAGCAGATTTTCCCTTTCGCTGCTGAGCCTTTTTTGCTCTTTTGACATCGTTTGAACCGGAACATTGATCCCATATTGTCTGGAAAGAGTCCGTGCAGCTTCTGGAAAAGAAATACCATCACGTTTCATAATAAAACTAAAAACATTCCCTCCAGCGGCACAGCCGAAGCAATAAAATATCTGTTTTTGAGGGCTTACGGTAAAGGACGGGGTTTTTTCAGAATGAAACGGGCAAAGACCAACGTAGTTCTTTCCTGTTTTTTTCAGCAGCACGCTTTCTGAAACGACTTCAACAATATCGGCTGCATGTTTAATCTCTAAAACCTTATCTTCAGGAATAAAAATTGTCAAAAAGACCAACCTCCATCGAGATAAAAATGGTATGACTGATAATAAAGGAACCGATCATTATGGGAGGTTCTTAAATGAGAAGAAGCCAAAAAACCGTAACAGTTTGTTTAAATTGATATAATTGAACACATTTATCTTTATTTTACATAAAATTTAAATCTAAAACTCCAGTTTGATGGATTTTTAAAAATTTTTTGATCTCTGTTTTATCGGATCTGTTGGTTTTGATGACCACTTGATCGATAAATCATTGGCAAGTATCTTATTTGCCTCAGCCAGCCTTGGTGGTGG
>CAXMTB010000264.1:0-3809 GCA_964195835.1 uncultured Nitrospinaceae bacterium
TTTTCCGGTTATCATCAGTATTCCTAAAAGCACCAGTATCGCGCCGCTGATTTTTTGGATGAGATTCATATATTTTTCTTTAAATACTTTCAAGATTGTTTATGCAATATTAGGATAAATTTTTCCCCGGTATATATTCCTCCATCACCGGTGCCATATCCCTCACAAAATCTTGCAGCCGTGCTTCGGCGTCCTCCAGATTTTCATCTTCATATACCGATGTAATCAACCGAACCAGGGCACCGTCGGTACGCTGCTGAGTGAGGGCATCCCAGAAATTGTATATTTTTAACTGATACGCGTTGTAGAGTATCCGTCCCCGAACCGGAAACCAATAATAAGAGATCTGTTTCTTTCGGCCCGACTGCATCACGGCTCGGTTTATTTCATAGGTTCCGTTATTTTCGGGCACACCGGTAATCTTCACAGTTCCGGATTGATCAAAGCTCCAGCCACTGCCCGGTAGGCAGGTGGCCGGGGAGTGAATCGATGCTCCCTTGCTCTGGCTCTCGTAATAGGCCACATAAAAATTGATTTTTTTCCCGCTACGATCGCTGTAATTGATAATGACATATTCGCTGAAATCCAGGACATCGATAAATTTCTGTGCCATCACTTGGCGTCGGTCGGCGTTCCATTCCCCTAATTTCAGGGGGAATTGGTCCAGGTTCTTTTTAACGGGAATCTTTTCGCGAAAATCAACGGTGTGTGAAATCGCGAGGGTCGCCCCCAACAGGATTACGGCAACAACGAATATTGGTTGAATCAACACGCCATGCTTTGAAACCTTTTTATTATGGCTACCAGGGTAATTACCTGATTTTGTCGTATCTGTTTCTTTCGACTCAGAAGTTGTCTTTGACTGGACCGGCGGCAGTTTCTCTAAAATTTTCATCTCAATCAACAGAACTGGAATGCAAATGGCAAAAATCAGTAACCCTGAAAATTCGTGGAAAAACCCTTCGGCCACCTTGGAGCCAAAGTGTTTATAAAGAATTGCGGTCATGGCAATTCGCATGCTATTGGTCACAATGGCCAGCGGTATGGATGAAAGCAACAGCACCGCCCGCTTCCAGATGTGATCTTTGAAAAAATACACTATCAGAAGGCACAATACGATTAAGGAGATAAGAGAATGCAAACCGCTGCAGGCATCCACCACCTGCAATTTCGTAAAGCCCAGATCAATGATGTTACCTTGCCGAGCCACGGGAAGTCCATAAGCATGGATCATGGCCACTCCCAATTTGGAAGAAATCATCCGCAACTGCACCATGATCATGGTGTTGATAAAGTTTGGCAAAGGAAACATGGTCAGGATAAAAAACATTGCAAAGCCGATTGTTTTCAGCTTTTGCCAACCCAAATGCAACAAGCATAGTCCCACCAGTATCAGCCAGGAAGAGACGTACATCGTAAAATACTCTCCGCCCAACTCTCCCAGCCAAAAGAAAATAATCCCCACGCCAATCGGTGCCAATCCTGTCCAGGATGGTTCCGAAGGAGTAGAGGCCAGTTCATCGCGCTTGAACCATATCAAAAAAAACACCACCGGCGGAATGAGCCAGCAGTAACTGTAGGCTTCCCTTTCCCAGTCATGCGTTACCAGCCAGGTAAAGGCTGAATGGTAAATGCCTAAAAGCAAAAGCCCGTATAGGGTGAACTTTATCCAGCTAACCGGCTTTATTTGTGTTAACTCTTTCAATTAACATACTCCTTATGTAAAGATCAGCCACAAAGACCCTAACATCGGTAAATCCGGCTTCAATAAGAAGCTGGGCCAATTTGTGACTGTCCCCGCAGGTTCTGCCCGAGCAATAGGTAACAATGGCCCGATCAGGTGAATGCTGGTTTGTCGAATGAGATCGTGTAAATTTAGATTTGAAATCGAGGAGGCCTAAAAAGAGATAAGAGAGACCCTTTCGGGATATAAACGGAGCTTATTACAAGAGACAAACATACGAGAGACAAAATAAAAAGACTTGATAGACCAATTCCGATTTGGGCAAAGGAATGGGACGAAAAAGTGCAGCTTGCGCCATGATAAAAATCTGTGCCGTTTAGGCTTGCAGAGCATAGAGTAAAACACACCGGGTTAAAAAGTATGCTGAATGCCACAATGCCCATTAAAGTAAACGAAAAAAATCTTTTTCTGTTGAGTTCCATAAGTATTTTTTAATCTATAATGATATAAAACTTCGGCCGCTGTCAGAAAGTTAGATCAGAAATTCAACATTGCATGCTACGATATAGTATAAACAGGGAAATATACAAGATATGGTTTGCCCACATCAACCCGGGCTTACAGATGAGGGTCTATTCAGCCACAATAACCATTGACACACAATGTGATTTTCTCTATACCTCCACCCCAAAAAAGGAAATTCTTATCAACTCAACACAAATTTACTAACCACTGTCCCGCTGGACCTCTTTTGTATCGATATTACTGCCTTGTAATAGCGGATTTTCCGTTTTTTCCCGCTTGGGAGATGAATCGCAACAGGACATCTTACTCTTGTGATTACTATTCGGGGAATTTTGCCCATGCATACCACGCATGAGCTTCATATCACCATAAAAGCCTAAAGCAAAACCTACCGCTGGTGCGGTAATAGTCCAATGTCCACCTAAAGATTGCCCCACAGATGCCCCTCCTAAAAGACCAATACAACAAAGCATAAAGCCTCCTTTCTAATATTGAATAATCTATCCTTTTATATTCCCGATTATCGAATGTCGGATCATTAAAGCTTTATTGGAACTGTATTTTTTCTTTTAAGGACAACTATTGTTTTTTTAATCTTTTAATTTCTATAATATAGCAATAAGCATGCCACATTGTGACAGTTGGTGTTTAACCTTTGAATTTTACTTGTGTTATTTACGTCCGTGGTTAATATAAATGCTATTTTCTTGGAATAGGGATAGGGAAATTTGGATATAAAGTATCCGATCTCAGCATTGGAAGGGTATCCAAGTGAATAAGAAGTATCCATCCGCTTGCTTTCAGCCGGTGAGATGCTCAAAATACTGTGCATCGATGCACAATTATTTCTGCGTTTCAAAAAGCGAAATCCAAATCATCATAATACATACACAAATTGTCAAAGAACATGTTACGCTGTTCCCGCTCAGGATATGTGCGGCGTTCGGCGCCTAATCTCAAAAGCTTCCAATAGAATAACGGATTCTAATGGGAGCGAAATCAGCAATATTTGAGGATTTCCTTCATATCGATACTCAAGGATTGATAACAACCGGTTAGTGTCTTTTACTGCGGTTAACTTTTTCTCAATTACACACCTTCACCAACCGGAAGTCGGTATGTGGGTAAACATCGGGTTGACGTAATTCTGGAGGGAACGATCCACCTGAAATATTCGGCTATATTTTTCATTAACGCAAAAGCGGCGATTTTTCTTCTATGGGATATTCTGATCGGAGCCAATCCTGCCACCCGCCTTCGAGAACTTGAACTGATTTAAAGCCTTTAGAGATGAGCCTGCGTGCCAACCTGGCACTTGTATCTTCGTTGGGTCAAGCTCAGTATAAAACCAATATTTTATCTTGAGGTAATTCACGAGACCACGAATCAAATTCTTCGGGTATGCGTCTTACGGCGCCCTTGATTTTATAGTTGCTCGACTGCCAATCGTTGGTTTCACGAACATCAACGATGACGAGTTTTGGATTTTCCAGATTCTTAAGAAGCTGAGATACGGTTATAAAAGATAGGGCATCAGCGGAGACTGCGATTGGATTAAGGCCAACTGTAACCCCCAATAAAAAATTGATTATAAAAATCC
>CAXMTB010000265.1:0-427 GCA_964195835.1 uncultured Nitrospinaceae bacterium
AGTGTGGGTAATTTTATTGGAATGACATGAATGCGATAATAAAGATCCTCTCTGAATAGGCCGTTTTTGACCTCTTGTTCGAGATTTTTGTTGGATGCAGCGATGATTCTTGCATTCATTTTTACAATCTGTCTTCCCCCTACAGGATAAAATTCCCTTTCCTCTAAAACTCTCAAGACTTTGACCTGCATGGAAAGCGGCATTTCAGATATTTCGTCCAGGAAGAAGGTACCAAAGGAAGCCTCGGCAATAAGGCCTTTTTTACTCTTGTCGGCTCCGGTAAAAGCACCTTTTGTGTGACCGAAAAGCTCGCTTTCAAAAAGAGAAGAGACCAGGGCAGGGCAACTTGTTTTCACAAAAAGATGATCCCTGCGGGGGCTCAAGTTGTGAATATACCTGGCCAGGTAATCCTTGCCAGTTCCGGTTT
>CAXMTB010000265.1:437-3805 GCA_964195835.1 uncultured Nitrospinaceae bacterium
AGATTTTCCGGTATGGCCGCGCAATTTAGAGCAATAAATGGATCATCCTTTCTGTCGCTTGCAATATGCAAGGTCTTTGCGATTAACTCCTTTCCGGTGCCGCTTTTCCCCTCAATATATACATTGGAATCCGTTGCAGCAGCCAGTGTGACCTGTTCGAAAACTTTTTTCATCTTTTCACTTCTGCCGATGATATTATCAAACCCGTATCTTTCTTTGACCAAGCGCTGCAATTGTTTCACTTCTTTTGACAGCTTACTTGTTTCCAGACAGTTGTTTATCTGCATTAGCAGTTCATGACCATCAAACGGCTTGGTTAAATAGCTGTGTGCTCCCTTCTTCATGGCATCAACGGCGTTGTTAATCGTTCCATGCGCAGTGAGAATGATCACGGGGAGGTCGGGAATGATATGGCGGATATTTTGCATCAGCCGGATACCGTCTTGATCGTCGAGTTTCAGATCGATCATTGCCAGATCAAACGGTTCTTGTTCGGCCAGTTTCAGGGCCTTTTCCGCGCTGGTGGTCTTTGTAACGTGGAATCCTCCGGATTCAAGTCGCATCTGGATGACCTGAAGAATATTCCGGTCGTCATCAACAACTAGTATTTTTCCTTTATGGTCGTTCATCATCTTACTGTCCAATTGCTGGGAGGGCTTCTCTTTTCTTTTCTTCAATACCCAAATCAATCTCTTTTAAACGTTTTATCTGATTTTGTAAATTTATTATCTGTTTTTTTTCTGTCCCCAGTTTATTTTCCAAAAAAGCGTTCCTTTTGTTTTTTTTATCGATCTTTTCTGCATAGTCCATGTTCTGGTTTAAAAGCCAAATCCATATGTTTGCTTTGTCTTTAAAAACGGATTTAGGATATTCTTTGACGAGTTTTTTAAAGAAATGAATCGATATTTCATAATTCACATATGTGTATTCCGGATTGGCATATATCAGGCCCATCATATAAAGTGCATGTTCGCCGTATTTTTGAGGAAAACGGTTTAACATTTCTTGATTTTTTTTAAAGGATGTTGAAAAATCGCCATTGGAAAAAGATAATTTTGCCTGAAATAAAAGCTGGTTCGCTTCACTGTACTGATGGAGCGAAAACGGATCTTCATTATATAGGTTATAATAAGGGACGCATCCGGTTCCGGCAAGCAAAAAGCTTAACCAGCAGGCAATGTAAAGAAAAAAGTGCTTCCTTTGCCGGGAGTACTTTCTACCCATATTTTTCCTCCGTGTTCCGTAATTATATGTTTTGCGATGGAAAGACCGAGACCCGTACCCCTGACCGTTTCTTTCCCGCTCTCTATCCGTTTGAATTTGTTGAAAATTTTATTAAGATTTTTTTCGTGAATTCCACAACCTGTATCCGAAACCGATACTTCGATTGCCATATCATCGTGATTTTTTAAAGAGGTGCTCACTGTAACCGATCCTTTAGCGTCCGTATATTTTAAAGCATTTGCGACTAAATTTTCAAGCAATTGGCTGATCCTTTCGGAATCTGTCAAGATCTCAGGGAGTTGGGGCGGTGGTGTTAATTCAAGGGTAATATTTTTCCGCTGAGCGATGGGCGCCAGTTTCAAAATACACTTGCGTATGAGGTGGATCAGATCGGTACGATTGAAATGGTACTCCATCATTTTCGCTTCCATGCGGGAAAGATCCAGGATTCTATTGACCGATACAATAAGTCGTTCGCACTCATCGCTGACAATGGTTAAGAGTTCATCTCGACTTTCAGGATTGTCGGCAAAAATTCCATCAATCAATAATCTTGAAGCTTCCCTTATAACGGTTAGCGGCGTACGAAGTTCATGGGATACGTGACTGATGAAATCTTCTTTCATTTCAGCCAGTTCCTTTAGTCTGTCACACATTATATTGAAATCGTTTGCTAAATCTTTTATTTCAGGAGGTGAGGCGATATCGAGAATCTTTTCGAATTTGCCTTTTGCAATATCTTTTGTTTTTTTCTGTAACAACAATATGGAGCGATTGATGCTCCGGGTATTAAAAAAGGAAATCAACACACCGAAAAAAATGGAAAGTCCGGCAGCAATGGATGTGGTTTTAAAAACATTGTAACTGATCTCGCTGGAAATTTTTATCTTTTCGTCTCTATCGGATTTTGCTGCCCAGATGATATATTTGAAATTGTTATTGATTTCCTCAGCAATTTTTTCTTTTTGAATTTGATATTCCTTATATGGATACGCCTTGCCTTTTTTAATGTTTTCGATTTCCTGAGTGAAGATGGAAAAATATTCATTGTAAAGCTGATTGATTTTGAAAAATCTTTCTTTTTTCCCAGAACCGGCAATATGAAAAATTTTGATTTTCTTTTTTCCAGTACCAGCTATCACCAGACCCAGTTGCTTAATGTCTTTATTAAAGTCCTCTCTGATCTTAAGAAAATGTTGATAAAAGTCATTGTCTTTGGAAATAAGGTATTTTTTTTCAAAACTGACCATTGAAAACATGTTGTTCGAAAGGCGTTCGGTCAGACGAACCGTCTGACCATCAACGGATGAAGCAGCACGTGTGAGGCGGGCTAACTGGTTGAGCTTGATGGTTACAAAGATGACCAGAAACAATACGAGCATCATTATGGCAAGATATCCGAAAGTCAGTCGTTTGAAGATTGTAAATTTCATGATGATATAAAAATAGGCAAGCTTTCTGAAGAATAGGAAAATAAAATCAATCAGATGCGCGGTAAGCTTTTTAGATGGTATTTTGTTGACCAGGATGGCCTGCTAATCCTGGATTAATGGATAAACCCCCTCCTTTTTTAAATACGTGTATATAAAGAAATGAGGTTTATATGTCAAACAAAACATTGAATTAAGACATCCTGATCGGCACAAAGAAATTCTGCACAACACCCCGCATCACAAGGTTTCGCAGTTTGACAATGTGTTGATGATTCATGTATATTCGTGTCAAACTTCGTTTACTCTTAATTGATCGCAATCAAATTTGCTTAATTTAAGGTTTAATTATTTCCCAGGATTTGCCATGAAACCGATTGTTGCCATAGTGGGTCGTCCCAATGTGGGTAAATCGACCTTTTTTAATCGCGTAACCGGAACAAGGAAGGCCCTTGTTGACGACGTCCCTGGTGTTACAAGGGATCGCCATTACAGTGATGCTGCCTGGAATGAGGTTGATTTTTCACTGGTCGATACCGGTGGATTTCCGGATGATGATGAGGATGACTTTGCCCATAAGATACGTTCACAAATCCTTCAGGCCATCGAAGATGCGGATGTTATTATTCTTTTACTGGATGGCAAGAGTGGAATTTCTCCATTTGACGAAGATGTTGTCAGGATTCTTCGCCCCCTATCACAACCGGTCTTTTT
>CAXMTB010000266.1:0-3473 GCA_964195835.1 uncultured Nitrospinaceae bacterium
TTCTAAATTCCCTGACAAACACAAGCCCATATTCTTTTTGAACCTTGTCAGAGATGTAATTCTTTTTTGACAGCCGGTTTAATAACTCTTCAGCGACCACATCATCAGGTTGTTCAGAATATAACTCTGCTATGTCCTTAAAGGTTTCTTTAAGACCCACAAAGCCAACTTTGTGTTTACCGATTTTTATCTGGGTTACATCAGATTTCGTCATGGTCTAATAATACCTAATCGATCGTAAACAAAATGGGAAAAATGTTTTATGCGTTTATTGTATTTTGCATTATAGTGGATTCAGATGCATTTTCATAGCTTTTCTATAAATGAAATACATCGATACATCGAAAGGCCGGTCTTGACTTGGATGTTTTCGCCGTTATACTATAAAGCAATTAAGCCTGCGTCATAAACGCAGGGAAATTCTATCCGAAACATCCCTTTTTTGAAGAATGCGCACCATTTTTTTACATAAATAATCACATCTTTCAGGAAAAACAATGGGTATATTAAATGTACTGATTCAAACCATCGGGGGCTTGGGCCTGTTTGTCCTCGGGATGAAAATGATGACCGAAGGTCTTCAAATGTCCGCCGGAAAACGAATTAAAAAAATTCTGGGGGCGGTGTCGTCGAACCGGGTTATCGGCTGTCTTTCCGGAGCGGGTATTACCGCCATGGTTCAATCGTCCTCGGCCACGACCGTCATGCTCATCGGATTCGTGAGTGCCGGATTAATGACATTACAGCAGGCCGTTGGGGTTATTCTGGGCGCGAATATCGGAACGACGGTGACCGCCCAGTTAATCGCCTTTAAACTGACCGAAGCGGCACTGCCGGCCATTGCCATCGGCGTCTATTTGAAATTCTTCACCCGGGCAAAAAAATATCGCTATATCGGTGAAGTTATTTTGGGTTTCGGCCTCCTTTTTTTCGGAATGACGGTGATGAAACATGGGCTGGCTCCCATTAAAAATGATCCCACCTTCATTCAATTCTTTACCAAATTTGATCCCGGAAGTGCCGGCGGCCTTATACTTTGCGTATTTATCGGCGCTGTTCTTACAATTCTGGTTCAATCCTCATCCGCCACAATCGGTTTGACCATGACCTTGGCCACCCAGGGACTGTTGACGTTTCCGGGGGCGATGGCCCTGGTTCTGGGCGAAAATATCGGAACTACCATCACTGCTGAACTGGCAACCATTGGCTCCTTGAATATCAACGCCCACAGAGCCGCAAGAGCCCACACGATGTTCAATGTCATCGGGGTCACTTTTATGTTGATCATCTTTCCGTATTTCATCGATTTGATCGAGTTTGTCACAACGTTTCTGGGTTCAGGGTCCGCCACTCAAGTCGTCGAAGGCGATGTGGTTAATATCGCCCGTTACATCGCCAATGGACACACCCTGTTCAATGTCATCAACGCAACGATCTTTCTTATCTTTCTTCCGCTGTTGATAAAGGTGGCGATTTTGATGTCTCCGAAAGAAGAAGCGACGGAAGATATTTACCGGTTGCCGGATTTCGGCACCCAGTTCGATAATTTGCCGATCGCCGCTCTGGCCAAGGCTCGGAGTGAAATCAAAAGGATGTCTGAAACCGCTGCAATAACGCTCAAAGATACAATTCTGCGGATCGAAGACAGGGATTATAAACTCTTAAGCAAATGGAAACGTATTGAAAACTACTTGGATGATATGCAACTGGAAATCACTTCATATTTAACCCGGGTGTATGAAAGTGACATCAGCGAGTCTCAGGCCAAAGAAATCTCAAGTTTGATGAGAATGACGAACAATATCGAAAGAATCGGCGATTCCGTGGAGAACATCGCCCAACTCGCTGAAAGCATCATTGAAAATAATTTGTCATTCACAAGCCATGCCATCTCCGACCTGAAAACCATCTCGGAACAGACCATAGCTTTCCTCGATCTTGTAACACAGGGAATTCACCATCCGGTTGAAAATTTTATGAAACAGGCCGATGAAATGGAAAACAGCATCGATTTCATGCGAGAAGAGATGCGTCAAGGCCACATTTCAAGGCTGCGCTCCGGTGATTGCAGTATTGATCCGGGCCTGGTGTTCATCGACCTATTATCGAATTTTGAGAAGATCGGAGACTACTGTTTTAATATCGCCCAGGCGGCGGTGGGCATCAAATAGTACCTATTTCTTCCGAAAAGGTTTTTTTCCGGTGATGGTATCCCATCCGGTGTTCGATTGTTTTGCAAAGCGCTACAGCCTAAATATAGTGAGTGTGCACTGGGAGCCGGGCCATGCACTGGGCGACGAGCAGTGGTTGGAACTTAAAAAGATATTGAAGCATCACCTGGCCAAATGGATGGTCTGGAGAGGATTTGAATAAAGCAAACCGGAGACTGAGAACCTAATGTCAGCGGAAATTATAGGGGTGTTGGCGATCTTGGCATCGGTTATCGTGCTGCTGGTGTTGATGGTGATTATGCCTGTTTTCTGGCCGTTAACACCCTGAACTTGTCAGGGTAAAAGCAAAGGATTGAGTGAAAGCTTTGGATACCACAGTTCGTACGTTACCGCTCGATCAATTACGACCACAAAATTGAGTAAAAGTATATATTAAATATCACGTAATGCACTTAGGTCAGATTATATTCAAGTGCGGCTATAAAACGATATTCTACTATTATCTATTCCAGGAGAAAAGCACAAGATGGTGGATGTGGAAAAATCGTTCTGGACATGTGTAAGTTCCCCATACCCTTAGGCGAGGATTCTCTCTGCCCATTGTATACATCTAAAGACCGATAAAAAAAGGGCAAATCCTGTGAAATGAATTTGCCCTGGAGAAGACAATAAAAATACTACGGAAAATTTATTGTTGAAGATTTTTCCCCGCCTTAAAAGTAACAGCATTTTTGCCCTTGATCTTGATTTTTTCACCTGTCTGTGGATTACGTCCCATTCGGGTCTTTCGATAGACCTTTTTAAATGATCCAAAACCGACTAAAGTTACCCTGCTGCCTCTTTTCTTCAGGCCTATTTTAATACCGTCAAGAAATGATTCCAATGCCTTTTTAGCTGCAACCTTTGAAATACCCGCATCGGTAGCCATCTTTTCGACCAATTCAGCTTTTGTCATTTGTTTCCTCCCTTTGTTTGTTATTGTTCATGCCTAATAACGCTTAGTTATTTTGAAGATGCAGCAACAAAAACAGAAAGTCAATACTTAAAACGCTTTTATTGCAGTATTTATAGTAAAAACTTAAAAAAAATGCTTCCATCCACTAGTAATTGAGGCACACACTGCCTAAGAATGATCATTTTATTACCTGAATCTTGCACGAACCGGGGGATTTCATGTGCAAGGCCCTTAAGAACCAAGCATAATCTGCTATTGCGAGCACTTAATAATCCGATAGAGGCGAAGAAGCATAGCTCGAAGATTCCGCTTAAAGCGGGGAAATGAAAGCCTCCGGCTCGCTTTTT
>CAXMTB010000266.1:3483-3797 GCA_964195835.1 uncultured Nitrospinaceae bacterium
TCATGCAAGATTCAGGTATTATATTTTATGACTTGGAGTGGGAACAAAAATATAGAAGCAAACTCTTTACCAGTTCGGCCATGAAAGCATAGTCCAGCTTTTCCATAGTGTCCGAGATCCGGTGATAATGGGGATTTCGGTAAAAGGCCGTATCGGTCACCATGACAGCCTTGTAACCTCTGTGCCAGAACGAAGAATGATCGCTGAGTCGAACAGAAGGAAGCAGGAATCCTCCCGCTGGAACTGTAAGTTTGATTACAGGGAGATCCGGATTCCTGCCGAACGCCTCAAATAAGTCCTTTGCAAATTTTCTG
>CAXMTB010000267.1:0-3781 GCA_964195835.1 uncultured Nitrospinaceae bacterium
AAAGATAAAAGGCGGGAAAGTGCGGGCATCTATAAAAAATAAAGCCGTTTGACATATGTGCCAAACGGCTTAGTAAAATAGTGGGCGTTACTGGACTTGAACCAGTGACCCCTAGCTTGTCGAGCTAGTGCTCTAGCCAACTGAGCTAAACGCCCTGCTATGACCTAAGTCATTAGAATGACGGTATATACACCAAAATAAGCCATTTGTCAAGAGACAATTTTCAGGTAAATAATAGACCTTTTTATAAAAAACATAAAACAGACTGGCTGTTTCTTCGTAGAGTAACGAAAGAGACTATTAAACTGAAATTATAATCTTCTCATCACCCTCCTCCGAAGCCGGGTTAGTCCGAAGCTGATCTGGCTTTTTTATTACCTTAAGGAGAGGTCATGTGATTGACAGGTATTTGAATTTTTGGGAGATAGGAACTTTTTAACAGGAGGTGTATTATGGATAGGTGCCCAAGACAAGACCCGAATAATTTTAAAGCAGAAGACATCTTTGAAATGGTCTGTCCTGGTTGTGGCGATAGTATTGAGTTTTTCAAAGACGAAGCAGAGAGAAAATGTCAGAACTGCGGGAAGAGGGTCGTTAATACTTCGACTCGTCTTGAAGAAAATTAATATCTGACAAATCCTATTTTTCCCGTAGATAATGTAACAGTATATCATCTGTCGCATGGAGCCTTCGACAGACCTCTCTTGCAATATTGAGTATCAGGATTGCGAACAGCTCTTTGTCAGAATCATACATGGACATCAATGCCTTTCTGGACAGGACGATGAGTTCTGTATCTGTTACGGCGATGGCCGTTCCCTTGTGGGGTTGTATCCCTATCACCGATGCTTCACCAAAACAATGACCCTCTGAAAACTCAATTAGTTCAAGGGGAGTCTCATCTTCCCATATCACCAATTTCACCTTACCCCTTTTGACAATGTAAATATGATTTGGCTGGTCTCCCTGCTCAAACACTGTTTCATTGGCCTTGAAAGTCACTTTGTTTAAAAGTCGAAAGAGTGTGTATAGCTGAGAGTCTGATAAGCCCGCAAAGATTGAAATCTTGTTGAGTATGGCCAAGACATTTTCAATGTCCATTATGGGTTCATATGTCTTCTTTTCGTCCATGGGTTATAGCCTACAAAATTTTTTAAACGACTGCCATCAAAAAAGGCCAAACACCTGCCAGAAGCAGAATTATTCAGACCCCAACTCAATCTTTCTCTCGAATAACTAAACCTGACTGAAGCGAAGATCACAAGATTGTCATTATCAAGGCACATCTGAACATCGATCCGAAGATAACGATAGAAGTCGGTATAAATACTTTTAAAAATCGGTATTCCCCCCAATTGTAATGTGCTGCAGTTCGATGGTATAATAACACTATAAATCTCAGGGTTTTGAGGAAATGGATTTTCCTGCCATGAAATAGGATCGGGAGAAACTCGCAGGTGGGGACCTGGAACAAAGGAGAGTTCTTGGCCACCACCTTTTTCATATGCGACAAAAAACTAAATACGGAACTTTTTCATCACCCTCCTCCGAAGCCAGATCTGACACCCCCCCTGATCTGGCTTTTTATGTAAGTGTTTCCCCTCATATCTATAATTTACATTACTTGGTAGAATAATAGGATGTGATGGGTGTTTCTCAAGCTTTTTGTATGCTTGGCTTTGGAGGTGGTTGATGAGCCAGACTCAGGTCCAACTGTGTCTGGTTTTTTTATAAATACGTATTTACCCCACTATCTCTCTCTTACTCGACTTGGTAATCAAAATAACGCGGCAGGAATTTCATCCTGAATATAGAACTAACTAATATCCAATCAATAAGGTAATCCCTGGGAGGAACAGCCAAATGGAGCCATTAACGGGCTATGGATATTATGCGGGCGTTGCATTTCTAATCGGTGCAGTGTGGCTGTTTTTTGAATTCTTCAAACGGGGGTGAAGCAGGCAAACAATTTAATATGACAGCGCTAATGACCATCAAGTATTTTTCTTAGTTTTTCAGTGGTTCTTTTTCTTGAATTGTATGATTGTTGGTTTCGCCATTGATAATACTCACACACATACACTTTCTGTTTCCATGAATACGGATACTTTTGCCAAATCTTCCACGCTAGCATATTCGCCACGTCGGCGACTTGTTCCAAGGTGATCTGCGGATTTTTTCCCCCTGAGCCGATAGGTTTGATCAGCCAAAAAATACATTGCCAGACGAGAGGCAAGCCAGTGCCGTATCAGGCTCGTATAAGTCCGAACCTCAAAGGCGCCAAATCCGCATTCCTGCTTAGCACGCTCAAACCATTTCTCAACATGCCATCGCGAAAAGGCAATTTCCATCAAGGTCTCTATCTTTTCTTTCGCAGGTGCATTGCTGATAAAATACTTCTTTTCACCGGTTGGCTGATTATGTGCAACAATTAGCCAATAAGTACGGTCTGTTGGAATGGGGCAATACGCCTTGCCGTCTTTGTGCTTGACCAAATAAACTTGGGACGATTTGATATGCCAGAGACACGCCCCGCGGGTGGTCTCTTTAATGACCATTCTTCGCCAGGACTGGCCATAAAATGTCGGACTGTGACAAACCGTATTATCAACACGGTGGGATGCGTGTTCGGCCCGATTGGATTTACACGCAGGCCGTTTGACCCAAACCCTGAAATTGCAGGGAACTTCGCCAATGGCCTTTTGGCCAAGCCCGTCAAGTGCATAGACAAAGTTCGGTACTTTGCCGTACTCTTCATCATAAGTCACATAATCAAACCGCAACCCCTGAGCCATGGTACGCTTGATTTGCTCAATAGCGATTTTCCATGTAGCTCGATGCGTGATCTCATCAGGAATGCCGGCACGCTGACAGCGATCCCGGTCCTCATCCCATGAGTGCGGCAAATAGAGATCGCTGGCAACGACACTGCTGAACGGATTTTTTACATCGTTGTCCGTATAAAGCAAATGCTGGCCGATCACACAATTGTCGCGTTTGCCGGATTCACCGCACCATTGACGCTGAACACCGGGAGTCTGTGTGCCCTGCTTAACATGGGCAGAGGCGTCTAAAACGCCAATCGACCGCTTGCCGTGCTGACGATTGACAATCTCGCGAACCAGTGTTTGGTCGGCTTGTTCATGATCCCAACTGAAAAACGCCAGGAATTCCTGCAAGGTACGAACCGCCACGCCGCTTGCCAAAGCAATCGGCTCGATGGATTTGCGTTTCAAATCTGTCATGAGTCCTAACATATACTTTTGAAGGTAGCCAAATGTTTTGTCACGCCTGAAGCAGGGACGAATTTTATCCAGGAACCGGGCTAACGCCGGCTCAAACGAAGCCAACTGATCGTAATTCATAATCAAACTCTCCAAATTGTATGTTGTTGAAGAGTTCATCGGCTAACCTCTACAAAATCCTTGAGCAAATATAGCGCTGTCATATTAGGTCAGGGATTTTTAATGAAGCCGAAATCAATCATAATTGGGAATGTTCTATTATACGCTCTTGTCATTAGCGTAGGGCCGGGCCTTGCTGTCTCTTCAGAGACGGGTAAGCTCGACCATCACATTTTTTCCACGGATTCCGGCCCGGCACAGAGTTTCGACCAAGACCCTCCCGGTGTGTTAGCGCCGATACTGGCGGCGATCGAGCCTCCGGAACCGGGGCAGGCGCCGGCGGAGGACGAGGCGACGTACTCGCGCTACGACCTGAACGGCGACGGCTTTGCCAACGCGATCTCGACGGCGCGGGTGGACCTGGACGCGGACGGCGC
>CAXMTB010000268.1:0-1426 GCA_964195835.1 uncultured Nitrospinaceae bacterium
GCCTTTTTTTGCAATTTTGTAAGAAATAAGATATATGTAATGGAAATTGACGTGCTTGAACCTGTGTTTATGGCAAGGTATCTGTAATTTCACTTCGGTTAGAAATTTCAATTTTATGCATCGGAACATTTAGGCACGAAGTCTTGTGCTATGGAAAAGTAATTATTGTTAGATAAAATGAGTTCTGTTAAATGGTAGACCTCAAATTTATTGTATTTATTATATGGACGAAATGAAACGAATATTATTTTTGGGTTCGATCATTTACATTACTTCATTGATTTTTAGATTGGGGCGGTTCACTTAAAGTCACCTCATCATTTAATCAAAAGAATTCCTCGCAGCTCTGCTGCGGGGTTGCCGTTTTTGTGATATAAATGACTCTATGAGTGAACATATCCTAAAACGGCACAATAAAACTTTGATATTGTATCACATTGTTTGTCCTGCAAAATACCGACAAAAGGTATTTACAGAAAGAGTTGAGCTGTCACTTCAAAATATATGTATTGAGATAGGAAAACGATACGAAATACATTTTGTGGAAATTGGCTCAGATGAAGACCATGTGCACTTCCTTGTCCAAAGTGTTCCTGTTATGTCACCAAGCAGGGTTGTGCAAATAATTAAGAGCATTACTGCAAAGAAAATATTTAAATATCATCCAGAGGTCAAAAAACTGCTCTGGGGTGGTAAATTCTGGACGAGCGGATTCTATCTCAACACCGTTGGTCAATATGGCAATGAAACCATCATCAAAAAGTATGTCAAAGACCAAGGAAAAACCTATAAACAGATATACCGTGGACAGCTGAAATTATTTGAAGATTTCGCATAGCGATGATACCTCGCAGCTCTGCTGCGGGGTAGTTCATTTAAGAAGGCATCAGGAGGGTTAAATGAACAAACTTGATCTTATTGAGGTTCTGAAAAAAGAAACCGGGCTTACTAAAATTGAAGCAAGGAAGATTGTAGACTTATTTTTTGATGAAATGTCCAATGCCCTTACTAATGGTGACAGGGTTGAAATCCGGGGGTTTTGTAGCTTTTATGTCAAGCAGTATAAAGCATATACAGGGAGGAATCCAAAGACAGGTGAACAAATTAAAACCAAGTCTAAGAAGCTTCCGTTTTTCAAGTGTGGGCAGGAATTAAAGGAACGGGTAGATTATTAAAGTTGACAACCTCGTAAAAAGTCAGAACTCAATCAAATATTAATTCTGAGCATCTGGTCGATATTATTTGGATTTAAGGCAACATAATTTTTAAGGGGAGTAATAATCCTCTCAAAATGTTCTTTGACAAAGAAAATAGCATGATTTAGCGCGGATTTGATCTTACTATTGTCTGCATTGCCATGGTTTGCTGCCTTGCGGACAGCTGCGGCCCTGAAAAGGTTTATTCCAATCGCTTTTAAGGTTGCACT
>CAXMTB010000268.1:1526-3772 GCA_964195835.1 uncultured Nitrospinaceae bacterium
GCATTGCCATGGTTTGCTGCCTTGCGGACAGCTGCGGCCCTGAAAAGGTTTATTCCAATCGCTTTTAAGGTTGCACTGAAGCGTACCGATTTAAAACCTCGGACTCGAAGCCGTTTGACTCCGGTTCGCCGATCCAATTCGGACATGGTGGCTTCGACACCGGCACGCCATCGATAGCGGTCTTTGAATTCCTTGGTCTGCTCTGTAGCCCGGCGCTTTGCAATGCGCATCGCTTTTTCCTCGTAGCGAAGATAATAGTACTTCTTTCCCGGCTTAACAGGACAGTCGTTGACCAAAGGACACTTGGCACAGGTCTCGCAGCTAAAGCCTTGAGTAAAGCGTGTCTTCTTTTTCTTGCTGGTCAACGGCGTTTGCCCTTGAGGACATAAGAGCACATGGCCCTTTTGTGAAAACTCAAACTCTGACAGGCTCACAGCGCTTTTCTCTGGTTTGCCTTTTACCGGAGCAACAAGTTCTACGCCCATCGACTTGGCGCCTTGATAGTTCTCATCGCTACCGTAAAGCGTATCGGCTTCAAGCTCATGGGGACAAAGACCTCGTTTTTTGGTAGATTCTATTGCCGGCATCAGTGCCTGCGCATCGCTGTCACAGGCTTTTTCAACCTCAACATGGGTAATCAGGTTCAGCGTTTTGGATTTAACTTCTTTTTCTTCGGTGTCCGTATAGGTCTCCATGATTTGCAACTGGTAGCCTTGTCCTTTATGGCCGCTGTAGGTAGCATCCGGATCTGAAGGGTTTTGAAGTGAATCAGAAGCAATGTCTTTGGGCTTTTTAACGTTAACCCCCTTTTTATCATCAGATACATTTAGATTGCATTGTTCTTTTAAAACCCTTTCGAGCAGCTTGTAACTGTGCATGGCGCTGACTTGCTCACAGTCTTTGAACTGCTCAACCAGATCATAAAGATCATCGGCCACCGGCGCCAACGTCTTCTTGGATTTTGATGGCTTTACCATCGAAAAACAGCCTAAGGCTTTTTCACTAAGATATTTGTCGATGATCGCTTTATCGACGGTCTCAAATTGCTCTTTATAACCGCGCTTCAAATTGACAAGGAATTTGTGCATACTTTTGGAAAAAATGCCGATGCGTCCCAACCGTCGCATATTGGATTTGATATGGATCGAATCCAAACGTTGCTTGTCGGTGTTAACGTTGAAAACATCTGCCAGTTTGTCGGTAATGCCTTCAAACAACATGGCTTCCAGCCCGTTTTCAACTGCAATGCTGCGCATATTCCATAACGTCTTTGGGCAAAAGTATTTAGCCGAATCAGACTCTTCGGCTATGTTCAGGGCATAATGCCATTGAATGTTGAATGCCAACTGGTTAATGGTTTCTTCATCATCTAAATCCAGGGCTTGCTGTAAAACCAATACACCTAAAACGGTGTGTAATTCTTTGGTCGGCCGGCCAAAACTGTCGTTAAAAAAAGAAGCTAATTTGCTAACAGGAAGCTCACAGAGAATTTGTTCTTTAAACAATCCGGCCCAAGACTGATCCAATAATCGCCGACGTTTGGGGCTTAAAAAACTCCAAGGATCGAAAAAATGGCCCTGTTTGTGGTCTTTGATGTGAATCATGCTTTTTTCCTTTAACATATTGATAATATTGCCTCTTTCATATCAAATTGCTAAATAGAAGTAAAGCATAAAATAACAAAATTTAAAATTATTTCAGTTTGTTAAGCACTTTTGACTTTTTACGAAACCATCAATATTCAATATACAATTTCCTCCCGACTAATAGTAGAGATAAATTCTTAACCCAAGTTAGTTGTCATTGTTTTGAACATTTAAGCATTCGATATTCGGATTTGTTTCGGATTTCGCATTTCGTGCTTCGGATTTTTAATCAAGAAGTTAGGAATTAGATAATATTGAAAACCGTTGAGAAGAAATTTGAATTCGAGAATAATACGGATGCTCCCGTGGACGTCGCCAAAGTGCGCGGGATACTGGCTGCCAACGATGGCGCCCGTATTCGGGCCTGGATGAGTATTTGCTCAAGATGCGGATTGTGTGCGGAAAGCTGCTTTGTCTATGTCGGCAATGATCGCGATCCCCGCCTGAGTCCGGCCTATAAATTCAGACACACCCTGGGTGAAATGGTCCGGCGCAAAGGTAAAGTGGATCGCGCTTTTCTGAAAAAATGCTACGAAATCGCCTGGCTGCAATGCACCATGTGCAAGCGCTGTTCGATGTATTGTCCCTTTGGGGTCGACG
>CAXMTB010000269.1:0-3688 GCA_964195835.1 uncultured Nitrospinaceae bacterium
GTCCCAATGCGTCGGCCATGCTTTTTACCGGGGCGAAGATTTCCCAACTTGCCCTGCTTCCCCAGGGAAGACCCGAGGCCGCCCAGAGGGCCCTGGCCATGGTTCGAAAAATGGACGAACTCTGCTTCGGCAACTGTTCCAATGAAAGAGAATGCGAAGCAGAATGTCCCAAGGAGATTTCCATTTCAAATATTGCCCGAATGAACCGGGAATTTTATAAGGCCGGGATCGGTTCTGCAGTCATGTAATACCTGAATCTTGCATGAAAATTAATTAGAATCTTTAGAATGCTTGATTGAAGGGGGTTTAAAAATCCTCAAACCGCCTTTAATCATGCGTTCTTTCTGAAAATTTTAAATATTAAGTGCGTCCCGGAAGTCCTCTTAGGCATAACCTGTACTTCTCATATTTAACATTAAACGGCGGGCACTTTCTGCACGAACGTTATTACAGCCTATTACAGAATTAATTGCGTCAAGCATCTCCCTCACCCGCGATATATAATCCAGGCTCTGAAAAACGGATTGACAAATCGATACTCGCCGCTGCTTTTAAACAAAATGTGCAGTTGCAAAAGGCGGTTGACTGCCCTGCGAACAGTGGATGGGTTGGTGAAGCCCGATGGCTTCATGAATGCCGCCGAAAAAACTTGACTTCCGCCTTCTTTTGCTATGGCAGTGAGTACTTTAAGCTGAATATTTGTCAAAAGACGGATATAATTTTCGTAGGACTTTTGTTCCCTGGCAAATACCAGTTCTATAGCGATTTTAAGTTTATCGATACTTATCATCTCTTTCTCTGCGGTTATTTCCCAGATAGCCCCGCAAAGTTGCTGTATATCGCCCGGGATATTCACAGCAATTTGAAATGCCTTTTCCAAAACCTTGTCATCAACCTTCCGGTGCCCTTGAGAAAACTTGTTATTCAGAAACTCCGAAAATTCTTTGTACGGCAAGGTGTCTACCATAAAGGTGATTGCTGACTTAAAAAAAGGGGAATCATGATTTGTGAATATTTCCTCCATTTTGTGTCTTATGCTGCCTACAAATATAAAAGAGATTTTACCTTGAAACTGGATTTTTCCCCTCAAAAGTGCAAGGGCTTCGTGCGCATCTGCCAAATTCAAAATATCCTGAAACTCATCAAAGACCACAACAAGTATTTGTTTTTTGCCAAGCGATTCAACCAAATTAAATACTTCAGGGATTGAATCGGCTTTCAGCTCGATAGAACTGTCAAATGAAACCGTCGGCAAAGAGGTTATGGGGTCAACCGAAATTGAAGGTCTGAGATGGGCCAGGGTTTTGAAAATTTTTTCGAACCAACCTTTTTTCTGTTCCTGAACAATAATTGCCTTCAAAATTCTGCGACACATCCCATCTACGGATTTGATCCCCAACAGGTCAACATATAGCAACCGTACATTTTTACATCGATTAACCGCCTCACAGACGGCAGATGTTTTACCGACCCGTCTTTCCCCAAGAATTACAAGTCGCTGTGATGAAATGATATGGTCACAGATCTGTTTCAATAAAGCTTTTCTCCCACAGAAATCTTTGCCGGAAACGACCATCCCGTATTTAAAAGGATTCATAATTTCCACCTTTTCTGAATTTTACCAACCTGTATTATACATAACTGTATAATACACAACAGCATAACATTGTCAAACAAAATTTGAATTCAGGCAGGCTGGTGGGACATATGAAAAATAGTCAGTACGGACCACTTCTTGCAGTCTTTATCAGTCCGCAGGCGGGAAAAGCTTTTGAGGTATTGGGAAAGAGACATTCAATCTCCCGGCGCTTAAAATGCTTGATGAAATTTATACTTCTTCCTTGTCGAGCTGAAGCTTACAGCGAAGGCTGACAATCAATGATCAAGGTTTGCCCCCCCAACTATTTACATGAGTCAAGAGCAGACTTGACCCCAAGACTTTTCCACACCAAAAGAAGGTGCTACGATCCAACTCCTCTATTCGCCGTCGACGCAACTGAAACTTGACACATCACGGGGATCACCTTTACCGTCATACTGAGCGACTTTCGGGTAAGCACACAAGATCCTTCCCTCATCTGTCGGTTGAAGATTCGGTCCACGAAACTGTGCCGGAAGTTGTTCCGGTGCCTTGCCACTTTCCACCCATTCATCAATCGCAGTTAGATAATCGGTCACGTCCGGTCCCGGCCCAGCCACACAATGCGCGACACCCGGACGTAAAAACAACCTGACATCCTTGCGGGCGGTCGCATCATGCTTCAGCACACTCTCGTAGTATTTGATGGTGTTATAGGCCGACATGCTGCCGTCCATCCAGCTATTGTCGATGATCAGCTTGCCGCCGCGCGCGCGGAAGGCTGACAGATCGGGGTTATCGGCATTCAGAGTTCGTGCAACGCTCGCCGCTTTCTCAGCGAAATCCTTAAAATCGTAGCCAGCATAGCTCCAGTCCGGATCGTTGTAGAGGAAATAACGGAATATTCCAGTCGAAAAAGCCCATTGGCCATTGGGCGCGGCCGGGGTCGGGACTTCATCGCTGTCGTCAGCACCTTCGTGGAAATCGAGGACCTCGCCGGGCTCGTAGCCGCCCGTGTGCCACAACTCCCAACCGATGGGTGTGCCAGGCAATTCCGCGCCGACCGGCGTACCGTGCATGACTTGACCACTAACCTCGAAATCTCCGTATATTGTTTTGGCTGCTTCAACCTGCGCGGGCGACAGGCAATTGTTGGATGTCGCTTGCCCACATGCCAGGCTGGAGACATCAAAATTGCATTCTCGCGGGTCGTTGAGTACCCCGTCCTTGATGCCGTCAAGGGCATCGCACTGCTTCATGACCGCATCACTAATCAGTTTCACCGCCTCGGGACTGATCACCGGGGTCTTGATTTGTTTCGGGTCGGGATACATAAGCTGTGCATTGCGCAACCAACGCGCGCCTAACTCATGTGTCCAGTTGTAGGCCGGAGACTGCGCAACGATACCGTCGAAATCCTCCGGGTAACGTTGCGCTTCCATTAGCGCTTGTCCACCACCGCGCGAACAACCCACGAAATAGTTGCGAACGATATCACGACCGTAATAGGCTTTGGTCAAAGCCTTGGCGTTGACCGCAGTGCGGTGCACAGCCAGATGGCCGAAATTCTCCAGCCGCTCGAGATGGTTGAGTGCCCAGCTCGCGTCTTGCCCGCTCCCCTTGTGCCCGGTATCCGTCGACACCGTGGCATAGCCTTTTTGCAAAGCCCCAAGAACATCCTGCGCCCAATTTACGAACGACCCAGCGAAACCGCCGCTACCGCCCATGACGAATTTGCCATTCCACTTCTCGGGCAGAAGCAATTCAAAACCAATTTCCAGCCCGATCACACCCACGACTTTACAATGGGGTGCCGGAGCAGATTCCTGAGTTACCGCGGTAATGTTTACATCCGGTAACTGCGGAAATGATTCCGTCTTGCATACTGGCTGTGCATGAAGCGGTGAGTTAAATAGTGTAAGCACAATAACCGTTGCCGTGATGGGAAAAAGTCTTTTCATGGTGCATTTCTCCACTTTTCTAATTTCAGAGAGCCTCATTCTAATTTGGGACTGAGATTCAGATGCAGATATATTGAGATTATCAAAGCCCACAAGAAACCTGTGATATCATACAATCCAGCATCAAAATTGGTGCTTTTCCAGACTT
>CAXMTB010000270.1:0-3317 GCA_964195835.1 uncultured Nitrospinaceae bacterium
TGCCAGCCCTCCGATAAGCAGTCCTTTATAAAGGATGACTTCTTTATCGATGTTTTTACAGCCCTGAGCAAACGGTTTTTTCATTAATTGGGATTGGTGGGATTGTTCGTCATGATTTCCCGGCACGTAAAAAAGGGGAATATTAAGGCTGTTGATCAGGTACTCAAGGTAATAGGGTGGAAGATCTCCGCAGCTAAGGATAAAACGGATCCCCCGGCATTTTTCAGTAAGAAGATCTTCCTTTAAAAAGGATTCTTCAACGCTGTCACTGACGGTTAAAACTTTCATGAATTCAAAATTCCGATTCAAATGCCTTTTATCAAGCCTCAAAAGACAAAATGTCCTCTCTTTTATAAAACAAAAACTGTCATTTTTCAAATTCGACAGCCATATTCTCCATGTGAAGAATTGGCAATACTTTCAAGAGAGCTTTGGCCAGGGGTTCTATATTAATCCTGACTTTTATATATTCGTTTTTTTAACATGACTTATAGAATAAACAAAAGGCGTTTTTTGCATTCTTTTGAGACTGGTAATCATAAGTTTGATATGTAGATTTCTATTTGACACAAACAATTTCAGGGGTCGGGGAGTTTTTGCTGATGAAGCAGGTTTTATAAAAAAATACCCCGGCTTCTCAGATAATCTGTTCTTTTTAATTGACATTCAAACAATACTACGAATAGTTTAAATATAAAAAGAGGGGTTGAACATGCTTATCGTCGGAGAAATTATCAACACCAGTCGAAGGCGCATTGCAGAAGCGGTTGAAAAACAGGACGCCGCATTTATCGGACAGGTAGCAAAAGATCAGGCCGATGCCGGTGCTCATTTTATTGACGTAAACGCCGGTACGTTTGTGGATCGGGAAACCGAATATCTATGCTGGCTGGTAAAGACGGTTCAAGATGCCGTTGATCTGCCCCTGTGTCTGGACAGTCCCAGCCCCAAGGCGCTGTCGGAAGCAATCAAGTACCATCGGGGCGAGCCGATGATCAATTCGATCTCGCTGGAAAAAGAACGTTTTGATGAAATGCTGCCGATTGTAACCGCCCAGCCCTGCCGGGTCGTTGCCCTGTGTATGACGGAAACGGCCATGCCGGTTACCATCGAAGACAGGGTTCAAGCCGGTGCCGAATTGATCAACAGATTGACAGCCGAGGGCGTAGCTCTCGAGAACATTTTTATCGATCCGCTGGTGCAGCCGGTCTCCGTGGACACGCGTATGGGTAATGCCGTTTTGGGTGCCATCAAAACGATTATGAACGATTTTCCCGGAGTCAACACCATTTGCGGCCTTTCAAATATTTCTTTTGGCCTTCCGGCTCGCCGTTTGATCAACAGCACTTTTCTGTCGTTGTGCATACTCCAGGGCCTGTCTGCCGCCATTTTAGACCCCACCAACAAACGTCTTATGGCAAACCTGCTGTCTACCCGGATGATCCTTGGCAAAGATGAATACT
The DNA here is from genome assembly GCA_964195835.1 of uncultured Nitrospinaceae bacterium. Classification (GTDB taxonomy): domain Bacteria; phylum Desulfobacterota; class Desulfobacteria; order Desulfobacterales; family UBA11574; genus UBA11574. Next base: position 1,464 of record CAXMTB010000270.1, read on the forward strand.
GCGGTGACTTTATCGATGCCTATCAAAACGGCATAATTAATAAAGAATAACCAACCGGAAAGCAAAACTTGAAAAGGGGGGAACCAATGAGCTATCAAACACTGTTGGATGCAGTTATCAAAGGAGATATCAAAACGGCAAAGGAGGAAACCCTTAAGGCTGTTGATGCCGGCCAAAAGGCCCAGGACATTCTTGATCAGGGGCTTATAGAAGCCATGAATGTTGTGGGCGACAATTTTTCCAAAGGTGCCATATTTGTTCCCCAAATGCTGCGCTCCGCCAAAACCATGCAGGAATGTGTCGAGGTGTTAAAACCGCACTTTAAGGAAAACGCCATGACAACCAAAGGTAAAATCGTTATCGGAACGGTTAAAGGCGATTTACACGACATCGGCAAAAACCTTGTGGGCATGATGCTGGAAGGCGCCGGTTTCAGTATTATCGATCTTGGCGTCGATGTTGCTCCGGAAGTCTTTGTTGATAAAATCAAAGAAGCGGATGCCGATGTTGTGGGCATGTCGGCATTGCTTTCCACCACAATGCCCTCCATGTCTTTGACGATCAAGGCATTGGCTGATTCGGGCTTAAGGGACACCGTGAAAGTCATCATTGGCGGGGCACCGGTTACAAGAAAATATGCCGAGGATATCGGGGCCGACGCTTACGCTTCGGATGCAGGCTCGGCGGTGCTTGAAGCCAAAAAGCTTCTTAATATAACCTGATTGTATAGGAATTTCCTTTTGGAACACAGATGAACACAGATTGTCAAAATACTTATAAGAGAAATAATATTATCTGTGTATATCTGCGAAAATCTGTGTCCTATTTAACTTGAGATGACCCACATAGTAAGGAGATGCCATGGAACTCGGACCTATCCCCACATTGCAGCCACGGCTCAAAGTTCTCAACCGCCGGCAGGCGCTGGCGATTCACACAGCGGCCCTTGAAATTCTTGAAAAGATCGGCATAAAGATGGAACATGCCGGGTGCCTTGACATGCTTGCCGGCGCCGGTGGAAAAGTATTTGATAAAGACTGGATACGACTGCCCGCCTACCTGGCCGAAGCAGCCATCCGATCCGCACCGCGCCAGATCACCCTGTATGATCAGCTTGGTAATAAAGCCATGGCCCTGACGGATGAAAATCCGTTTTACGGCACAGGCTCGGATACGACCTTCACGCTAGATCTGGAAACCGGAGAGCGGCGCAGGTGTGTTCTTGCAGATACCGCCAACTTTGCAAAGCTTGTGGACGGTCTCGAAAACATCTCCTTTGCCATGTCCATGGGGAACCCCGAGGATGTTGCCAAAGTCGATTATATTTATGTTTACGCCTTTGCTGAAATGGTTAAAAATACCAACAAGCCGATCGTGTTTATCGCCGACCGCGGCCAAGACATGGCCAAAATTCACGAAATTGCCTGCCTGGTCGCCGGCGGCGAAGACCAACTGCGCCAAAAACCGTTTCTTTTGAATTATTCGGAAGCCATAAGTCCCTTGCGTTTTCCCGCACATGTCATGGACAGGCTTCTTTTTTGCGCCCGCAAAGGGATCCCTATGTGCTTCCCATCCGGTTCAAATGCCGGCGGCGGCGCACCGGTAACCCTGGCCGGGGCGATGGCCATGGGGATTGCTGAAAACCTGGCAGGGCTGATTGTGCACCAGCTTGCCGCTAAAGGGGCGCCGTTTCTTTTCGGCCCCAACGTCAGCGCTCTTGACATGAAGTCCGCCGTCGTATCCTACGGTTGCCCTGAATGGAGCCTGACCCAGGCGGCTTTAGCGGATATGCGTGACGAAATATACGGTCTCCCCATTTGGTCCTTTGCAGGGGCATCGGATTCAAAAGTGGTG
>CAXMTB010000270.1:3327-3677 GCA_964195835.1 uncultured Nitrospinaceae bacterium
TACCGCCATGCTCTCGCGGTGCAATCTTATCCATGATAACGGATACATCGAGTACGGCAGCACGTCCTCTTTAGAAATGGTCACTATTGCCAATGAATTGGTTGCCATGGCGCGCTTTTTCACCCGCGGTATTCCGGTAAATAAAACCACCCTGGCTCTGGACGCACTGGAAAGGGTTAAAAATGCAGGCCCCCAGGCATTCTTTTTAATGGACGACCACACATTTGAGAACTTTGAGCAGGCGCTTTTTCTTCCCAAACTTCTGGACCGCAGCCGCTACGATAATTGGAAAGCCGAAGGGTCAAAGGATCTTTACACACGCAGTAATGAGGAGGCCAAACGCATTCTTG
>CAXMTB010000271.1:0-3641 GCA_964195835.1 uncultured Nitrospinaceae bacterium
TAGCGCTCTCAAAAAAGGATTCTTATCAAATGGTAATGAAGGCTTAGAACTGGTTGGAACCATACCTGAAGATGATACGGTATATGAATATGACTTAAACGGATGTCCGACCATTAAGATGCCGGAAGACAATAACGCTGTTAAAGCTACATTTGAAATATTAAAAAAAATCATCAAATAGCTCCTTTAGTGAAAATATGAAAAAAACTGGCTTTCTGTATGATGATAGATATCTGCTCCACGATACAGGTCCCCACCATCCGGAGTCACCCGAAAGACTTAAGGCTATTTATCACGGGATAAAAAATGCTGGTCTCCTCCCCAAGCTTACTTTGATTCAGGCTATCCGGGCAGATTTAAAGTTGATCGAAACTGTTCATGCAAAAGATTATATTAAACGCTTTGAAGCCGCCTGCCATTCGGGTAATTCCATGTTTGACTATCCGGACAACCAAATATGCGCTGAAACTTTTGAGACTGCACTTCTGGCCGTAGGAGGTATACTTGATGCTGTGCGACTGGTAATGATGGGCAAACTAGACAATGTTTTTTGTGCTGTCAGACCTCCCGGTCATCATGCTGAATATGACAAAGCCATGGGATTCTGCTATTTCAACAACGTTGCCGTAGCCGCCAGATATTTGCAAATAGAATGGGGCATACAAAGGGTTGGAATCGTGGATATTGACGTGCATCATGGTAACGGTACCCAGCACATTTTCGAAGAAGATCCCACTGTATTCTATTACTCCATTCATCAGCACCCGTCATTTGCTTTTCCCGGAACCGGACGCGCTTTTGACACAGGCTATGGTGAAGGGACCGGATCAACCCGGAATTATCCGGTTTTACCAGGCCAAGGGGATAAAGAATACCTGGGGTTAGTGGAAAGAGACCTTTTGCCTGTCTTGGGAGCATTTAGTCCTGAAGTGGTCATAGTATCCGCAGGTTTTGATGCCCATGTTGACGACGATATGTCAGATATATGTCTTTCAACAGAAGGATATTCAAGTATAATGGAGAGAATCGTCGAACTGGCAGAACAGTATTCAAACGGAAGATTGATTTCCGTCCTTGAAGGGGGATACTGCCTAAAACGCCTTCCAGAGCTGGCAAGAAACCATGTCAGAATTTTATTGGATGTCTAACCCGGACAATCCGGAACAAAAAACAACCATTATTTCTTATAAACTAAGATTTTCCCAATATCTATAACAATTGACGAACTCGTAAAAAGTTTTTTGAGAACGTCATTGAGCAAACTAAACGTTTTACGATATCATTAACCATTGGAGGATAAAATGTTTATCAGCAAATCAATGACCAGAAATGTCGTCACCATTGGCCAAGACGCTGATATCTCGCAAGCACAGGAAAAAATGTACAAACATCACTTCCGGCACCTTCCCGTGGTCGACGAGACTAATCTTCTCATCGGAATTGTCACGGATCGCGATATCAGAAGCGCAATGCCGTCCAGCCATTTATTTGAATATAGCAGTCAAAAGGAGAAAGAAAAGTTTTTGCGTATTAAGGTGAAAGATATTATGACCAAAGACCTTATTACGGTTTCTCCGTTAGATACTCTTCAGGACGCCCTTCTTCTATTGCAGAAAAAACATTTCGGAGCATTTCCCGTTGTCGATGAGCAAAAGAAACTTATTGGTATTATTTCCGTCCATGATCTTTTATGCGAATTCATCAATGTCATGGGGCTGGAAGAACCCGGAACTCTTTTATGTATTATCGTGGAGAATAAAATCGGGCAAATGAAAAAAATGGTTGATGCCATTACTGAGGAGAATATTTCATTCGGCAGTGTTATGGTTGCCAGGTACTGGGAAAAAGGAAAGCGGGCTATTTTTCCATACCTTTTAACTCAAAATATCGGTCCGTTGAAAAGAAAACTAAAAAAGATGGGCTATACACTGCTTGATCCCATGGACTGGTATATGGATTATTTGCCTAAAGATGACTGAAGCAAAACACAGATTCAAAGATCATGAGAAATTTATAGATAACCGCCTCAAAAGTTTAAGGAGGAAGATATCGATGAATAACTAATGAAAAGTGTAAGTTAAAATGCTTTTTGAAGCCTATCTACAATACTATTAAAATAAGTTATAGTTATGCGGCATACCGAACAGAAGAAAGGAGGAACCAATGCTTGAAAACATAAATTACAATCTTATAGAGACGATCTCGATAATATCAAAAAGTCTTTACCGTTATGACGCTTATATAAAAGATGCAGCAGGATGTGCGTCTTGTCAATCGATTTGGGCAACATTTAAGGAGCATCGTGAAGCGGAATTGTCGCTGATGATCAAAGAGTTAAAAGAGCACACCAGCAGCGGGCGAATATAGACCATTACGGAGCAAGGATATGAATGATGGGAAAGAGTTTATGTATGCCGCATAACCACAAGATCGCATCCGGAATTCCGCTACCGATTATGATAAAAGTATACGAGACTTTTTAAAAACGTTTTGTCCAATTCAGGTGTCAATCTCAAATATTAATACGCCTAAGTCGTATTAATCCTCGAAATTCTTAATGTATTACTGAGGTTAATCCGCTAGACCACTTCAACATGTACTAAGCTAATTTTAAATATGTAGCCTTAATTCACTATTCCTCAACTCTTGTATCTAATTCAGAGCGAGTCACAATAGCCGGAGTGTCCACTTTTCAAAGTTGTAAACTTCCCACTGAAATAAGCCATTCAAGCCTTCAATTATTATTTATCCTTTTGCGAGCCTTTACCTGTCAGACAATTAGGGATTTGCTTAGCAGTTTCACTGCAGGCTTCACTTTCCGTAAAAGCCGGTATTGGAACTTGTATAATAAGTCCAAGCCACCTCACTTTTCTTTTAACATGAATATCGGTATCTCCAATTGAAACTGATTCTCTGAGATCCCAACCGTATGGCTCCCGGAGCTGACTCCGGCCCCGTTTATTTTACCTGATAGAGATTGACAATGGAGGAAAGCAATGATAAATTTTAGTAAAATCATGGTAGGATGAGACTTTTCGAAATATTCCAAGGAAACCCTGGCATGTGCGGTCGCTCTGGCCGAGAAATTTCAGGCCGATCTGATGGTTATGGGACCAAAAGGGCGCAGCGATTTAGCCGGTGTTCTCTTCGGATCAAATGATGAAAAAGTATTTCGTCGCTGCCCGATTCCTTTCCTCAGCGTGCGGTCGAAAAAGCAGTAAAATGTTTATCACTGACGGCAAATATTGTTTTTGATAGGTCGGCATTAAAAATGAACACGAACTTCCCGATTTTTTTCCTACAAATCTTACCCGCTATCCGATAAGCTTTCACTGAGACAGACGTCAGTGAGAATCGATCCGGGTATCGGGTTTACATTCGTTTCGGAAGAGGGAGACCACAATGGCTAAAAAGGAAAAACGTCTGTGCAAGTGGAAGGAAGATGATATATCCGAAAAATTTGATATATTTATAACCATAGTCAGCGATCCGAAATTCGTATGTAAAAAATGCGGCAGGGTGGCGGATAAGAAAAAATGGTTGCACAAACCCGTGTCATTAAAATAGGATGACTTTAGCTATATGAGGTAAACATAGTTTTAGTTTTCTAAAAGACATTCTTTATCAATCGCGATAAAACA
>CAXMTB010000272.1:0-3627 GCA_964195835.1 uncultured Nitrospinaceae bacterium
AGATCGAGACAAGCACAGACTGTATCACATACGGAACCAAGTTAGAGAGGCGATAAATGGTACCCTGGACGGGCATGTTTGACTTGTAAAACATTGAAAATGGATACACTGAATGAAAAACAAAATTAACATCTTCAAAAATACCTTCAACGGGCGCCGGGACGTGGTCCCCAAGTTTTGGGAATCATCAAAAACCGGAAAAAGCGGTTACAGTCCATTGTGTCGAAATGAATGGAAAGTAGTCTGTAATAAACCTTGCCGGGGCTGTACGAGCACCGATTATATCCAGTTGTCAGATCAGCTTATTTTAGATCACTTCAGGGGTAATCATATTTTAGGAATATATCCTCTCTTAAAAGACAATACCTGTAATTTTATAGCAGGTGATTTCGATGACCATAACGGCGATCGGGATCCGCTTGATGATGTCAAAGCTTATCACGAAGTTTGTCAGATGCAGGATATCCCCTGTTATGTTTTACGCTCAAAATCCGGAAAAGGATATCATACCTATATTTTCTTTAACTCCTCGGTCCCGGCATGGAAAGCCAGAGCCGTGGCCTTTGCGCTTCTGCAAGAGGCAAGTTGCATCGGTGAAGATGTCAAATTGTCCAGCTTTGATCGTTTATTTCCAAATCAGGATGAACTTACCGGGAAAGGGCTCGGGAACCTCATTGCCTTACCCTTCCAGGGCCGCGTCGCAAAGCAGGGACAGCACACCTTATTATTGAATCCAGATACAAACTTTTCAGACCCGTACACCAACCAATGGCCGGCGCTGTCCAAGATTAAGAGGATTGGGGAGTCAACTTTAGACGATCTGATCGGAACTTGGGACCTAAAGCGCAGCCCACGCAACACCAATGGTGGAACAGTGAACCCCAAAGGGTGGTTGTTGGAGGCTCTGAAGGGTGTCCAGAAAGGTGACCCGGGAAGGGATATTACCGGCACCAAATTAGCTGGGTACTACCTGAACAAGTTATCAAAGTATGACATTGTTACAATATTGCTGGCCTGGGACGCTCGAAACACGCCGCCTCTCGGCAATAATGAGATCCATAACATAGTAGCTTCTGTTTACCGGTATAAAAAAAACGGAGAGCCAGAAGATGACCAAGTCAAACGGATTACAGTTTCCTTTAGTTGATTTAAAAGAGGTCCTTCATAGATGGTTTTATATTGAAGATGACAGCGTGGTTGATGTGATCATGGCAACATATATCGCTAATCGTTTCAAGGCTGATCCGATCTGGCTTATTATTATAGCACCGCCGAGTAACACGAAAACAGAACTTTTGAGATCCTTCGACGGACATAAGAACGCTTTTTTCATCAGCAATCTGACGCCGGCAACATTCGTGAGTGGATTAGGGTCAAAGAAAAATCCGGAACCGTCTCTGTTGCCAAAACTCAATGACAAGATGGTTATCCTTAAAGACTTTACAACCATTTTAAGTATGAGATCCGAAAGCCGACAGGAGATACTTGCACAGCTTCGGGAAACATACGATGGGCAATACTCAAAATCATTCGGTACAGGCAAAACCCTCAACTGGAAGGGCCGTTTCGGTCTGATGGCTGCTTGTACGCCGGTCTATGATTCACATTATGGCGTTATCGGATCGATGGGTGAACGGTTCGTATTATATCGAAGTGACAGCATGAACGGTGAAAAAATGGGGCTGCAGGCTCAAAAAATAGTAGGTCAAGAAGATGTTATGCGGGCTGAAATCAAGCTGGCTGTCCATACGTTTATTGATCAGTTTAAAAACCTTGAAAATGTCGATTTTGAAAAGAACGAAGATATAAATAAGATGATTATTTCACTTGCTTGTTTTTGTGCATATGCGCGCTGCCCGGTTGAGCGAGACTATAAACAGTGCATTAAATATTTACCCATACCGGAAGGCACACCACGGCTCGTAAAACAGTTTATGCAAATGGGCATGGGCCTTGCGCTCGCTCATGGGAAAAACTCAATTGATGATCAGGCTTATGAAACCATTAAAAAGATCGGGCGCGACCTGATGTCAGCACAACGGTTGGCGGTGCTGAAATACCTATGGGATCACCGGGCGTTTGAATATGCCAGCGGATGGGAAAAAACAAAGGATGTTTCAACGGCTGTGAATATGCCGACTGCCACTGCAAGGCTGACGCTCGAAGATCTTATGGTGGTTGGCGCATTGAACCGAGACACCGTTGATAAGGACTCCAGCGGGACCTATGCATGGCAAATTTCAACCAAGCTTTGTGATTATATTGTTCAGGCGGAGGTGTTCGATGCTTAGGCCGTTATTAAAGGTTATACATAAAGAGGAGATAATAAAAAAATATATATATGGTGGGTTATGTACATCTTCTAATAACGATGCGTGTACACAACCAAGGGTGTTGTGTGCATAATTGGTGTGCCTGGGTAGGGGTGGCTCTCCGTACCAGGCGGATTAGGGTGGGTATCTAAATTAAACTGGTGTGCCTGGATTCCAGGCGGGGGCGTTGGTGGGAATAACTCAAAGAGGTTCAAATGAATCAATGCGAAGACTGTTTTTATTTCAAACCACGGGATGCAGATCCCGAAACTGGAGAGCTGGCCTGGGGGCCTTTCTGTTTGGAAAGCGGAAAACCGGCCAAGTGTGAAATCGCAGTTGTTGAATGTGACAAGGGTGAAAGCCAGGAGGACCACAACCAGGAAAGGGCCTCCGCGCAGATGGCGCTCAAGTACGCGACCAGGAATAAAAGAAAGAGGTAACCATGCCATATCGATTGATACTGACAAACGATGACATCCGGGATGACATCAAAGCCTTTGAAGAGCGGATCGAGGTCGCGCGAGATAAGCTGGCCGGTCTTCAAGAGGGAACATTATTATACCGGGAAAATAAAAAAAGGGAACATGCGAGGCGGATCCTTCATAATGAGATCCTTCACGTTCAAAACCTTATACACATAGCCACAGAGGCCTTGGTGGACGTATAAGAGCCGATAAAACTGGCACGGCCTGTCACACGGCATTTTTAAGTTATTAATATTACAACAGAATAAAGGATGTCACTTGATATGTAATCATGTGGTCATAAGGGGTTAAAAATGAAAAATTGCATAGCGAATCTCAATAAAGACAATAACGGCGGCCATGGCAAAAATGCCTTGGATTTATTGCCGCCAAAAAAGAGCAAATGGATCATCGAGACGCCGGGCTTTTTCCGAAACCGGAAGCAAAGATTTGTTGCCGAGTCTGTGATGGTCAACCCTAACGGAACACTAATGGTAACCATCGACAAGGCCCGGAATTGCTTCCGATGCTTTGTCCAGGGGCCATTGGTGCGCCTTTTACCCGGAGGATGCTGAGTTTTAAATGGATGCCTTTATGCAAAGCATGGGACTGATTTCCGGATGGAAGCGCATCGCTAAATTCTTGAATATATCAGTGAGAAGTGCAAAGCGATATAAAAAAAGATATTTCATGCCAGTCCGGAACTGGCCGGGTGGCACACCTTGGTGCATCCCGCAAGAGCTAATCCTGTGGGGGATTGAGTTTGACAGAATCAAGAAAGAAAAACGCGCCAATCAAGGCCAATCAAAGCCAGATCAGGCCAAATAATCCCTAAACGAAAGGAAAAGAAC
>CAXMTB010000273.1:0-3291 GCA_964195835.1 uncultured Nitrospinaceae bacterium
CAATAAAATCGCCCACCATAAATGGTTAAATAAAATTATGACAACGCTTTCCACAAAATTTCCTATTGAACCTCGCAGCGCCATAACGATTGCCAGACCGGCATCACCTAAAATGGCGATGAAAGACGTGGCTTGAATCCCTATCTGATTTATGGTGACAACAACTTTGACGGTTTCGTAAAAAGTAAGAATTAATTTTATTGGCAATATGAGATTATACTCATAACTGGCTTCGGATTGGCTCGATATATCCCAAGTGACTGCGAGACGTCACAAAATGCTCTTTGAAAAATAGAAAATGGCCCTTCCGCAGGGCTTTAGGCCTCACAGAGACCTTCGACCGGCATCATTTTTGCTGCTCTGAACGCAGCAGCCCTAAAGATGTTCACTCCCAAGGCCTTTAAGGTTGCACAAAACTTCACTGCTTTCAGCCCCCGCACTCGAAGATGTTTGACACCGGTCCTTCTGTCGTATTCAGACATGGTGGCTTCAACGCCTGCACGCCACCTGTATCGGTCTTTGAATTCGACGGACTGCTCATATATTCTGCGCTTTGCTATGCGCATCTGCTTATCGGTAACGCGAAGGTAGTAATATTTTTTACCTTTCTCCACAGGGCATTTCGATAGATTAGGACAGTTGCGGCAATCATGTGCAGCAAAACCGATGCTCACTCTTTTTCCCTTTTTGATTTTTGCAGGGGCGTTTCCCTGGGGGCAAGCAACCACTTCACCTTCATCAGAAAGCTGAAAATCAGCAAGGCTCAGCTTGTCTTCATCGACCGAACCCATGGTCGGTGCAATCAGTTCCACGCCATGTTCTTTTGCACGCTCACAATTGTCATCACTACCGTAAAGCGAGTCGGCTGTTAGCTCTTTGGGTTTCAGATTCTGTCTTTGTGTTGACTCAATGGCCGGAATAAGGGCATTGGCATCACTATTATGAGCAGGTTCAACTTCCACATGTGTAACCAGGTTAAGTGTTTCTTCTTTCTTTTGTTCATCATCACAGAAAGTTTCCTGGACTTGAACCTGGTAGCCTTGCCCTTTGTGACCGCTGTAGGTTGCATCGGGGTCAGAAGGATTTTGAAGAGAATCTGAAGCAATCTCTTTGGGCTTTTTTAGTTCAACCGGATTGTCTTTATCATCGGTTAAATTGCAGTGCTCTTTGAGAACTCTTTCAAGCAGTTTGTAGCTATACATAGCCGCCACTTCGCCGATGGCTTTAAACTGCTGTACCAGATCAAAAAGGTGCCTGCTGACCTCTGCGAGCGTTTTTTTCGACTCAGATGGTTTGACTCTCGAAAAGCATCCGAGACCCTTTTGGGTAAGATATCTATCGACAACTTTTTCATCTATCGTGTCAAATTGCTCTTGATTGCCTCGTTTCAAATTTACTAGAAACGTATGAATGCTTTGGGAAAAGATGCCGATTCGACCCAGACGCCGCATGTTGGATTTGATATGCACCGAATCGATGCGCTGTTGGTCGATATTGACGTTGAAAGCTTGCGCCAGCGTGGCTGTGCCGGCATTGAAAATGTCGTGCTCAAGATCGTTTTGTGCAACGATGTTTCGATTATTCCATAATGTTTTTAATGAAATGTATTTGGCACTATCCGACTCTTCGCTGATATTCAACGAATAATGCCATTGAATATTAAAGGCGTATTGTTGTATTGTTTCTTCATCGGTGAAATCGAAAGTCTGCTGCAGAATAAGAGCGCCGAGCATGGAATAAAGTTCCTTGGTCGGTCGGCCAAATGTGGCGTTAAAATACTTGCTGACCTTATTGACAGGAATTGATGGCAGGATGTGCTCACGAAACAGTCCCGGCCATCCGGCGTCAAGCATCTGCCGTCTTTTGGGCGTAACAAAAGCCCAGGGATCGAAAATGTTAAGCTGATTCGGATTATTCACTTTGATCATGATTTTGTCCTTAACCTTCTGTATTTTTAGAGTTTTCCTATCACATAGCAGAAGATTAAGCAAGAAGTATTTTGTCAGTTTTTAATGTTTTTTCAATTAGATAGGCCTTTATTGACTTTTTACGAGTTCATCAATATTTGATAATTTGCTACTAATTTTTAGTCAAATGGTGGCTGAACAAAAAGTCCGGTTTTGGGTAGGTTGGGTTGTGCGCAAATATTTACCAGGATATTGTTTCAAAAAGTGAAACTCAACAAATTATGCTGATAAAGAGGGATAGCAAGAATGTTTGAGCAGGAAATTGAACGAAAAATCGGGGACTTCAGAGAACTGTGTTTTCCGGAGTTTACCCCGCGAGAAAGCCGTCTTCAGATGGCGGACAATATGGTATCTACTGTTATTGGCGCTCGAAGAGCCGGAAAGAGCTATCGTACGATTCACGCAGCATCCGAGCTGATAAAACGTAAAGCGATTAAATCTATCAATCATATATGTCTTTTGGACTTTGACAATCCTATTCTTTCATCCATAAAGGCTATTGATCTTAAAATCATCCAAAATACATTTTTAAAACTAAGCCCTGATGTTGAGCTCAAAACGCCTTTGCTTTTTATTCTTGATGAAATTCACAAGATCTCCGGATGGGAGGAATATGTGATTGATCTGTCACGAAATCCTACCTGGAAGGTGATAGTCACAGGGTCATCTTCAAAACTGCTGAAGCACGACATCGCAACCGAGCTTCGCGGCAAAGCTGTTTCTTCGACCTTGTATCCATTGAGTTTCTCCGAATTCCTTAGATTTAAGAATTTCAAGTATGATTATAAATCAACAAAAGGCCAGGCGGAGGCAAGGAGGATGTTTGATGAATTCATGAAGTGGGGAGGCTATCCTGCCATTGTTAATGCCGAAGAATATACAAAGGAAGTATTGCTAAGAGAGTACTTCGACACAATGATTCTTAAAGATATCATACAGCGCTATAACGTGAGCAAACCGAAACAGTGCATTCACCTTTATAATTATTTAATGTCTAATATCGGCAAAGCACATACGCTCCAGAGCAATTTTCGTTTTTTAAAGCAGGCCGGATTTAAAAGCAGTCGGGATAGTATTAGGGAATATATAAATTGGGCAAAAGATTCCTGGCTGTTGTTTACCGTGCCGATTTTTTCAGACTCACTTAAAAATCAGGAAAGAAACTATAAAAAAGTTTATGCGGTTGACTGGGCGCTTGCAAATAAAAACAGCCTTATCTGGGACGGTTCTTATTCCCGGGCCCTTGAAAATATAGTTTTTGTCCATCTGTATCAACGGTGGCCAAGGGTCCATTACTATTTAACCCGCACTAAACGGCAGGAGG
>CAXMTB010000273.1:3301-3556 GCA_964195835.1 uncultured Nitrospinaceae bacterium
TGTATGGATATCAGCAATGAAGAAACCATAAAAAGAGAGCTGGAGGCAATTATTGCGACCGCTAAATATTTTAAAATCAAGGAAAATTTAATACTGACCTACAATCAGGAAAAAAACTTTAAGACAGAAGGTATCACAGTCAGGGCCATGCCGGTATGGAAATGGATGCTGGAGGGCTATCTTTATTGAAGCGACCCTGCACCCTGTCTGTTTCTTTTCATCCAAGGGGGGCCAAATTTTCCACACTTCAATTAT
>CAXMTB010000274.1:0-3556 GCA_964195835.1 uncultured Nitrospinaceae bacterium
GCACGACGAAGATACTGAGGAAGCCGAAGATAAGAACTCGGAAGCGCAGCGTACCGGCTTGCAGCACCTCGCCGTCACCGCTGGCAAGACGGCGGCTAACGATGTTGAGCAGCATCAATAGCACGAAGACGCCTAGCGCGCTGCCCAGTAGCCACAATGCCATGCTCGGTGCCCAGGTCTCGGCCACGACTTCCTGGTCAATACCGAGCCACTTCTTGCGCAGCTCTATGACCGAGGTCTCATCCAGCGAATCCATTGATTTTTGAAGGATGTCGCGCAGGATAGGCCAGTCCTTTCGCACGCCCATGGATGGGCTTTCTGCAACTTCTGAGTCAGCGCTAAGAAACGCTACCCGCAGCCCTGGCAAGCCGTGCCGCTGCATCAGGTAATTCAGCGCAGCGAAGTCGTCCATTGTTGCGTCGGCGCGGCCTTCAAGCACGGCATATAAGGTATCTAGCAGATTGTCCTCGAGCACCAATTCAACATCGGGAAATGACTCGGTGAAATATTCCTCAGTGGAGAATCCCCTGGTAGCGGAGACTCTTAATCCCCGCAAGTCGTCAATTGACTGAATCCGCAGGTCCGGATCTTTGACAATTATTGCGGCCGATATTTGTGCGTACGGTCTCGTGAAATTGACTATCTTTCGTCGCTCAGGCGTTTCCGTCGTATTGAGCATCACTTCCAGTTCGTCGGACTGGATCATGACCTTGAATTCATCCCAACTCGGCCCGGTAATGTATTCCACCCTGAGCCCGGCCTGCTGCGCGACAAGATTCATGTAATCGATCGAGAAGCCAGTCGGTTGCCCGTTAACATTGAAATTGTAGGGTGGCCAGGCTTTTTCGTTGTGCACACGGATGACCGGGTGCTCCGCGATCCACGTTGTTTCTTCGGCCGTCAGTACGACCTTACTTGCAGCAGCCGTCCCGGCGCTTTCTGTTCCAAACCATTTTTGCCGCAGCGCAGCTATTTCCTGCTCATCCTGTGCATCTATGCCTTTTTGCAGAATATCTCTCAGGGTTGGCCAATCCAGCCGTACGGCCATGGCATTGCTGGATATCAGCTCGGCATCTCTCGATATGGCAGCGACTCGTAGCCCGGTCAGCGAATACCGCTCCATCAGGTACCGGGTTACCGGGTACGACGACATCATTGCGTCGGCGCGTCCTTCGAGGACCGCGTAAAGACTGGCGAGAGTGTTCGGCACCAGGATTAGCTCGGCATCCGAATAATTGGCTTCCATGTACTCCTGATGGAAAAATCCTTCAACCACGGAAACTCGCCTTCCTCGCAGGTCTTCGACCGAACTGATGCCACTTGTTGATTCGCCGACGACGACCACCACCGCCTGATCAAAAAAGGTCGAGGTGAAATTCATGTAGGTCTGTCTTTCAGCAGTGCTTGCGGCGTTGGAAATCACATCCAGTTCGCCACTGCGAATCATGTCCAGGAACTGCTGCCAGGACGGGCCGCTGACGTATTCAATCTGCAACCCGACCGTGTCGGCCACAAGGTTCATGAATTCGATGGAGAAACCGCGTGGTTCTCCGTCGACATTAAAATTAAATGGCGGCCAGTCCATTTCATTGTGCACACGGATGACCGGGTGATCCTCAATCCATGCTCGCTCGATTTCGGTCAGGCTAGGCGACGTGATCGTATCGGCACTGACGGCTTGAGACGGTCTTTGCTCCGCCAAGCCACCGCGAAAGAATGGTCTGCTTTTCGCTGTCAGTGGTGCTCAATATGACTTTGGAGATGATGCTTGCCAACTCCGGTAAGTCTTTGCGACTTGCCATGAATAAATGGAACGGCCTGGAATTTTCTATCTTGAAAGTTGGACGAATATTGGAGATCGACTTTTCGCGCAGTGTAAACGTCAGCGTTGCGATCGCGTCAAAAAGGAGATCCGCTTTATGAGTAACGACGGCATCTATCGCATCATCCAGAGATTCATACTCAATAATATTTACGTCCGGATAGGTGTTCCGTAGCGTTTCGATTGAGGCGAAACCACGTAGCATTGCTACAGTTTTCCCGGGAAGATCGGCGGCGGTAGATATGCCAGCGTCGTCACGCGCAAAAAAATACTCAGCGACCTGGTGATATTTCGATGTGTAGTTATAGGACCTGCTACGTTCTTCGCTGAAGTAGATAGCGGGTATCAGGTCGATCTCGCCCGCGCCAAGTTTTTCCAGTAATTTGGAAAAAGAGCCAGGCTCAACCTCAAAACGGAGTCCGGTATGATCGCTCACTAATTGCAGGTAGTCGCTGGCTATACCGGCATGTTGACCCTGTTCATTAACAAAATCGAAGGGCCCCCAATCGATCTCTCCGCCCACTTTGATAAGCGGATGGTCTTCGATAAAGGTCTTCTCGGCGGCCGTCAGCTCCAGCTCTTGTGACTGCGCCAAAGCAAAAGACGCAAATGCCAGCAGGCTTACGGCAAGTCCGGCGACTGAAATTTTGGGCCAGATTTTCAAGGTGTTATGCGATCGCCTTTTGATGTGCTTCAGCATAGGTCTTGAGGATACGCGAAGTGACTCGATAAGGGTCCGCATTTGATGCGCGCCGTCGGTCCTCGAGGTATCCCTTCCAGCCATGCTCGACCGTGTAGATCGGGATGCGAATCGAGGCACCGCGGTCGGTGAAATTCTTGAACATGATATTGACGGTGTTGTTAAGCGGGCTCATGCCAGATTCGAGTGCTGCAAACTCCGCTTGCATGAACAGAACAAGGACCGCACAAAACAGCAGCACAATGTTGTCCAGAGGATAAAATGCCATGGCAGCGGTTACGCCATCTTCGGCAAAGACGGCGCTACTTGTGAAAAATACACCAGCGCCCACAACGAACGTACCCCAAGTCCGATTCATTGTCGTTCTCCGTAATTTCTAATTATTTTTAGCAGTTGAATTATTTCACACTGCGGGCCTGAATGTCAGCTAGGTTCCCGCAAAACTCCCGCAAGGGCTTTGGCAAGATTCTGGGATACGACGCGAATCAGGACAGCGAAGCTGCCCGAAGGGTGAGGATCAGCCATAGCTGATCCGAGTCAATCGAACCGTACGGAATCGAGTGACCGGCCCAATGCGACAATGAACTCACTAGCGAAACACGCGGATTTTCAGTCGCTAGTTGGATCGCCTGAGGCTGTATTTTTCAATGAGTTACCGGGGCGTCCGTTGCTTACGTTTCATCACGGTGCATAACGATGCACGGCTGATTCACGCAGATCTCACGCATCCCGTCTATCGCTTACGACGGTCGAATCGTCGCAGACTAAGATGCTATAGAATCTCCTATTCTTAATTAGTTGCTGAGTAACATGCTATTCCTTGTAAGTGGAACCTCCAGGTCTGGAAAGACACTCATCGCCAAAAAAATCCTCGCGGACAACCAGATTCCGTACCTGTCTCTTGATTGGTTGATGATGGGGTTTAATGATGGGATACCCGAATATGGAATTCATCATCTACTGTGGCCAAACGAAATTGCCGAAAAGATGGGGCCTTTTTTGCTAGGCATGATCGACAGTATGCTCATTGATGG
>CAXMTB010000275.1:0-3534 GCA_964195835.1 uncultured Nitrospinaceae bacterium
ATGGATGACTATGAAAAGAATCCAGTCTGAATAGATATTTAACTAAGCCATTGTCTAGAAGTTCCTCAAGGTGTCTCAAAGTTGTATCAATAAATAGTTTAGAGATAACAATGCTCTCTCCATTGCACTTAGCAACGAAATTTCCATCTTGGGATTTTATAAAATTGGAGAGTCTTTTTCCCTCGTTATATTCGACCTCATAAAGTTCTGCCATCTGGTTTAAAGTATAAAACCAACCATCTGGATATGTAGTGTATGACTCCGCCTCTAAACTTTCCCAGTATGAATCTTTGACTGGAATATTTATTTCGCTGGATAGAGCAGTCATGGAATAACAAAATGATGCTGAAACTACCAAAGCGACAATTAGTATCTTATTGCTTGAAATCATAAAAATACTTGAAAGTTTTGTTCTTTGTGCAAAATCCTGAAGTCAACAATCCTTGCCATTGTTTGTTGTTATTAAAACGCCTCAGCCAGTTAAAATAGTTGCAGTTATGTTAAATCAACATGTCCATCGGACACCTTGATTTTGGCTATTCACGATTTTTGAATTCTTTGTAGTAGGTACAACAAGAACTATCACACGCTTCTTCCTTCGTACAATCAGTTATTTCTTCCAAATATTCTCTGTCATGATCTACACATAACGTCCCTTCGACTTCCCAACAAAACTTATCACCTACTAATTCACGCATTATGCAGTCTTGTTGGTTACATTCAAAGTATTCATAACACTTTTCCATCATACCTCTCCAACTGTTAAACATCCTTGCCATTGTTTTGATTTATTGAAACGCCAAGCCGATTAACAATATCAAATATTATCTTTAATCAAAAGTAAAGATAACTTGCCAACATCTTTAGTTTTGTCATACAAAATCTGACTCAACATGTACACTGTCTATCTTGACCTTTTAGGAATGATTCGCAACCTTCGATTGATAGCAGCCATTGAAAGTTTTCCCTCTCCAAATTAGTAGGTAGATATTAGGGAGTAGACATTTTAACCCAACCATACCCCCTCGTGTACAGTTTACCGAGTCCAGTCAACTATAAGCTGTAAGCAAAATCGTTATAGGCCATCAACGTCAAAAGAGTGGATATGCGAACACGTCGGTTGAAGACCTTCGGAAGTATCTGTATGATAAACTTTGAACGTCTCAGATTAAATGAAAGCAGAAGCGTGCAGAGGCGAATAGCAAAGAGAAAGCGGTACTGCAGTTTTACCGGATCAAGCCGGTTGGATTGCTGCCAGAAATCTATTTGCCAGTAATGGCTCAGTTTTTTCAAAATGGCATCAAATGAATACACCTCGCGTAAAATTCTCCTGTAACCTGCAAGCAACTCTTCCGCCGACATGCCGACCGGAGAAAACACAACATGTTTAGTGTCATATTCATCCCAGTTCTTGTGAAGAATCCGCCCTTCTTTTTCAAAACGCTTGAACAGTTTCGTTCCAGGAAAGGGGGTAAGTATGTTGATCAGCGGCACAAGCAAATTGTTTTTCTGAATAAAGTGTGTCAACTTATCAAATGATTCCCGGGAATCATCATCATAGCCGACAATAAATGAACTGTGCACCAATATCCCATATGACTGTATCTTCTTGATAGCGGTCTCATATTCAAATTTCCGGTTTACCCCTTTATTCATGCTGGTGAGGTTTTTCTGCGACAGTGATTCAAAGCCGATGAAGATCGCCCCGCAGCCACTCGCACGCATGAGCGAAAGAAGTTCGTCCTCCTGCGAAATGTTGATCGACGCTTGGCACATCCAGTTTATATTGCATTGTTTTAACTGAACAAATAATTCGCGGGCGAACTGACGGTTGGCAATAATATTGTCATCGGCGAAGAATATAGCCTTTTTTTTCTTATAGGTTGAGGGGGAGTTATTAATTTCTTGGATTTCTCGAATAACCTGCTCTACGGTTCTGTTTCTGATCCGCTGCCCGTCAAAGGCATGGACCGAGCAGAATTCACAGGAAAAAGGACATCCCTTGGTGGTTTGGACAACGTCAGAGAAGTATCTTCCCCTTGAAATTGTAGTTCTGATCGCAATGGGAGATTTCTTCAATTCAGCAAATCCCTCAGCCTTATAAATTCTTTTCAGGTCACCTTCTTCTGCGTCCCGGAGAACCGAAGCCCATACATTCTCTGCCTCGCCAATAACTAAGCTGTCACAATACTGGAGAGCCTCATCGGGGCACATGGAGGGGTGTATACCCCCCAGAATAGTCTTTACTCCTTTTTGCCGAAAGTTTTCGGCTATTGCGTATGCTCTCTTGGCAAACATTGTCCTGACAGTGATGCCGGCGAGATCAGCTCCCCAATTGAAATCGATATCTTCGATGTTTTCATCAAACACTCGTATCTCATGCTCTTGAGGAGTCAGCGCTGTAAGAGTTGGGATTGCCAGAAGGTAGGAAAGATATTTTTTGGAAAGCAGGAAGGTCGAATAAAAATTGTAATCATAAAAACTTCCACTGCTGTCAGAACTGTTACGGGGTATAACGAGAGCAATCTTCATTAATTTTCCAAGTAATGTAGATCAATAACTATAATTTAAAATCTTGTATAAGCATAAGACAATCAACATTGCTTGCCAACATCTACAGTTTTGTCTTACAAAATCTGACTCAACATATCCACTGTACATCTTGCACTTTTAAGAACCATTCACGACTTTCGATTGATAGCAGTTATTGCATTTCTAGCATCTTGGCAAAACGAGGATTGTAGAAATGAAAGTGTGTATATACCTCACTTTCTATGACATGAGATAAAATTCCAACGTTCCTTCAGGAGCATACTGAATGAATTTTTCAAACTCACATCCGACAGCATTTTCGTGAATATTCCTGACGATAACCTTTTTTTTGATTGTCGCGCTGTCTGCAATATCCAGTTTGAACAAAACTGTCATTTCATCGCCATTCATAAATTTATCTATATCCATGGAGACAAATTTAAACCCACTCATTGAAAGATCTCTCACAACAATATCACCACGGATGTTGTTTTGAGAATGATTTGTAAACCCACCGGAAAGGTTGGTTTTCTTACGGACATTTTTTCGAAACTCAAGATTCACCGTGAAAATATTTTTGCATCCACACTTAATCTTAACTCGAGTTTTGCTCCCCCTATATGAACCAACAGGGATGGTTTTCGGGCGGCTGCAAAGAGGACAGGATATTACAGCAGTATCGTTATTTCTTACATGGATTTTGCGTGAATTTGCATCTGACATTATTTCATCCTCTCTCATTGGAGTTGTCTCCTAGTAGAGGTTTATAAATCTCAATTTATTTTATTATAGTAACTAACTAGTGGCATAAATCAAGTACCATAATGTGTTAGGCTGGTGGCGTTATGTAAAATCCATATAGTTTGCCAACATCTTGACTTTTGTCATACAAAATTTGACTCAACATGATCGATGGTTTCTCTTTTTCCACTTGAGTTTATTTTTCAGAAAAAATTTGTTCGAGTTCTTGTTCAACCTGAAATTCATCAGCTTGATTAGCTA
>CAXMTB010000276.1:0-3485 GCA_964195835.1 uncultured Nitrospinaceae bacterium
AAGAAAGAAGATGAACCAATAAGAGATATCACGAATCCTATATTAGACAAAAGGTGTAAAAACAAGAAAAGGTATTTCGATGAAATGTTTAAATGATATCTGTATATCAATTGATGTTGTGAATTGTGCAGGTACTGGCAAGGTATCTGTACTACCGGATTGAAAAGATGTTCGGAAATTAATAAGCATATGAATCTATCTGTTTTCATACCTTTTAAACGAGACCGGAAAAAACACTGGAATCGTGTTTATGAAAAGAATTTACCCAGTGAGGTTGGATGGTATCAAGATTATCCTAAAATGTCGCTGAAACTAATTGCTATTACCGAGGTTGGTGCCGATGGTAGCATTATCGATATTGGTGGGGGCACATCCAAACTACCTGGAATATTACTTGATCAGGGCTATAAAAGATTAACAGTTTTAGACATTTCCGGTAAATCAATTGAAAAAGCAAAGATACAACTTGCTGAGAATTCAAGCAGAATTACCTGGATCGAGACAGATGTTACAAAATACGACTTTAAGGAGAAATTTGACGTCTGGCATGATCGTGCCGTATTTCATTTCCTTACAGAAGTTGAGGATAGAAAGGGATATATAAATTCACTGAATCAAGCTTTAACGCTAAATGGTCATCTAATCATTGGAACCTTTGGTCTGGATGCCCCGCCAAAATGTAGCGGACTTCCCGTTGTAAGGTATGAACCAGAGACTTTGCATAATGAACTGGGAAATAATTTCAATTTAGCGGAAACTTTCTTTGAAGATCATGTGACACCTTCAGGTGTAAGACAGAAATTTATCTTTTGCCGATTCATAAAGCGAACATAAAGCAAAAAAATTCTATGATCCTCCAAGTATCAAGGTCAATAATTTATACGGTATATGTAATCGGAGCTGATTGACGTTGAGTTGGGCTTATGGCAAGATATCCCAAGATTGATTTCGGTTAGAAATACGCCGGTCAGGTTGATATCAATGGAGACCTTTATAAAAATTTGGCCCATTATCGTTGTAGTCCTTGTTGTTTTTCTCCTTAGAGAAGGTTTCTCGTTTTACAAGTATCTGAAGAATTGCCAACTTCATGAAGCAGCCAAGACCGACAAAATCGATAAGGTTCGCAAGCTCCTTAAAGAGGGACACCCTGTGAACGCCTTGGACTCACGGTTTGGTTTGACGCCGCTGCATTTTGCCGTGCGAAACGGTCGTGTGGAGGTCGCCCAGTTGCTCATTGAAAATGGCGCCAGTCTTACCCAACCATCTACCCAAGGTATAACACCTCTTGATTGGACTTCAGAGTACCTTGATCCCAACCAGCGCAACGCGCTGTTACGTTTTGCCGCTGGTGACAAGGACACAGATGATGTTCAGGACCAAAAGCTACAAATATAACCTTTCTAAAGGGAGATTATAGTGAAAGATTAATTCCAAGACCCCATTTCTCATAGAGGTGGGGTTTTGTGTTTATGATATCTGCATATCAATTGATGTTGTGAATGGTTGCTATACTGGCAAGGTATCTGTACTTTATTTTTATTGAAATAATCGACTGTGTGATAGAGGGGTGGATGGTACAACACTTGCTATATGTTTAAAAAAAAAGAGGTCAGCGATGAAGCGGAAAAAAATAAAAGTAGATTCTATCATAATTAAATCAATACCTACCATAAAGAATATGAAGAAATTAGGCTTTATATTATTTTCACTATTTGCTTTTGCCTTTTTTATCTTTAGCTGTAGTACAAAAACATTTAATATTGAGATTAATAAGATAGGGACTTATCCTCATCCATTAATCGAACCCTTACCGATTAAGGTGGGCGTTTATTATGGAAATGACTTTGGCACATTTGAAACTACTGAAAAAGTAGAAATGAAAGATGCCAGGACCAGGAGCACCACTTTTACCTTTATTTACAACACCAAGATGGGAAAAGCGAATATTGCTCTTTTTGACTACATCCTTTCTACTCTATTTGAAAAAGTAACACCTCTTCAATATCTATCTAAAGGATCTGATCATAAAAAAGATATTGATTTAATTGTTGAACCGACAGTTCAAAGCTTCACCCATATCAGTCCCACTGATCCCACTGTTTATGGTACTAATATTATTTACATAATATACGCAATAAATTTTTATTTGCCCGAAGGTGAGAAGATAGGTTCTTGGAGTATTGAAGGAAGCGGTGATGCACTACCAAGGCTAAATGAAACCGCTGTTGTAGAACTCACTCAAATGGCAATGCGTGAAGTCGCTGCAAAATTTATGACCGATTTCTGTAACCAAGTAGACATCAAAAAATTGTTTTATAACCAGTGTAACCAATGAAATACAAATTTCTTTGCATATTGATAATCGTCTCAGTCATATTTGGCTGTACGAAATCACAAATTAAAGATTCCCTGAAAGCACACTCTCGTGCAAATCAATATACTACGGCAACTATTTTGCCAATTAATCTGAAAGGCAAAGAATTTGCCGAGTGTGTGAAAGAAAAATTGAAAGATGACCTTCAATATTTGAAATTTTTCCCAGGGGACAAGTTTAGAGAGGCCATGTTTCCCTGGTTTGAACCCAATACAGCTCCGAAAAACATAGAAGAGATATCGGCTCTACTAACCAAACCCTTGGTAAAAAAACGCATCGAGAGCCTCGGAGTAGAACTTTTAATTTATGTGCATGGATATACTAAAACATACGATTTTACGGCTGATGGCAATATGATTGCACTTGGCGTTATCGGTACACGAGAAACTGATATCCGGACAACATTATGGGATCTAAAAGAAATCGTTTGTGTAGGCGATACCGACATTTCTTTCAAAGGACCAGCAGGTGGGGGTATTACTATTATCCCCCCATTTGTTTTTATTATTCCTTCTTTTACGGAAAGAAGTGCCTGCAAAGAAACAGCCAAGCGAATATCTAATTGCCTTACAGGTAAAGGTAAGGACATGTACAAATAAGATAATTTATTAAAGGTTTGTTTTGATTATTTGCCCTCCCTTAAGACAGTATTAGAAAAGATAGAAATAGCAAAACCATGCTCCAAGCATTACATTGTTCGGTTACCGAGTCGAGTAGCCCGGGGGAATTTCACCCCCAGGCCCTCACAGATCCGTACGTGAACCTCTCGATTCATACGGCTCCTGTCAGCCATTCTCTTGAAACCTCTCAGTTTCAAGCCGACGTAGAAAGAAATTAGCTCCTCCCAATTTCTGGTTGGCTGAATCTTTCTTCGAGCTGACTCATCCCCTTCGCTCCATCTCCGTTACAGAGACTTCATCACTACTACAGGATGATCCGCCCCTGTGCCTCGCATCGGTACTCTCATTCTTGTGGGATCTCCACTTGAATTTCTCCCTTAACATCGAGGCGACAGGTTCCCACGTTCCACAAAGGAGCCTAAATCAGATTCACGCCACCTTTATGCCGGACGCCACCCAGGCAGTAAGCAGGTTTCCCCTGGACTTATCCT
>CAXMTB010000277.1:0-3482 GCA_964195835.1 uncultured Nitrospinaceae bacterium
GTCTGCGACGGCTGCTTACAGCATGGCTGGATTGCCTGATTTTATTTCATCGGCCCAGGCCGCCACACAGAAAAAAGGCGGGGTCCTGAAATGGGGTATGCAGGTAATGGAAATGGCTGATCCGGGCACATATTCATGGACCGAGAAGTCTATCGTTGCCCGGAACATTATCGAGTACCTGGTGGTAACAGGTCCGGATAATATCACCAGACCCGGTCTTGCAAAGAGCTGGGAAGCATCTGATGATCTGAAAACCTGGACATTCCACCTTCATAAAGGCATCAAATGGTCAAATGGCGATGATTTTATTGCAGATGATGTTGTGTTTAACTTTACCCGATGGCTTGACCCGAAAACCGGATCATCCAACCTGGGACTGTTCAATGCCATGCTGGAAGAGACCGGCAAGAAAGATAAAAAAGGTAATCCGATTAAACGCATGATTAAAAATGCGGTGGAAAAAGTAGATAACCATACGGTTAGGCTTAACCTGAAATCACCGGTTCTGTCTATTCCTGAAAACCTTTACAATTATCCCACCGGAATCGTTCACCGCAATTTCGAAAAAGAGGGGGGAGATCTTTCTAAAAATCCGGTCGGTACAGGACCCTACGCTCTTTCTAAATTCAAAGTTGGTGAGATAGCTGTATTGAAAAAACGAAAAGAACCGTATTGGGGTGGCGAGGTCTTTCTTGATGAGATCCGTTTCATGGACCTGGGCCAGGATGCCGGCGCCTATCTTGCCGCACTCGCTTCAAAACAGGTGGATGGAATTTATATGCTTGATCTGACCACGCTGGAAGCAGCCAAAAATCTTCCAGGAATCAAGGTTGTCTCAATCCCCTCCACACAAACCGGTGTTATCCGTATGAAGGTAACCGAAAAACCCTTTGATGATATACGTGTACGCAAGGCGGTTCAGAAATGCTGTGATGTCAAAAGACAGCTCGACATCGCCCACCAAGGCTTAGGGATCGTTGGGGAACATCATCATGTCGCCAAGATACACCCCGAATACTTTGCCCTGCCCCCGTTGAAGCGGGACATCGAAGGCGCCAAAAAACTGCTGAAAGAAGCCGGTTATCCCAAGGGCATTGAATTAACCTGCAATGTGGGGAATACCGACGGCGTCTGGGAGCAAAATTCCGTCGCTGTGCTCAAAGAAGACGCTGCCAAAGCCGGGATCAACATCAAAATGAATGTGATGCCGTCGGCGCAATACTGGGATGTCTGGACAAAGGCGCCTTTAAGCCTTACCTCCTGGACCCACCGCCCTCTGGCCGTCATGGTACTGGGCCTGGCCTACCGTGCCGGGGTACCCTGGAATGAATCCAGCTATAATAATCCCAAGTTTGATGCCGCCCTGAACGAAGCGGAAGCAACATTGAATGTTGAAGATCGTCGGGTCAAGATGGAGAAGGTTGAAAAAATTCTCCAGGGTGACGCTGTTCTGGTACAGCCTTTCTTCCGGTCTGTTTTCACCGCAGTTTCAGAAAGTGTGATTGGATTTGAAATGCATCCGACCAGATACTACCGCTTTCACAAGGTCTCCCTGGCTTAATTGACAATAATGTAATGTCTGGTAAGGGCTGTGTTTCCCCCTTACCAGACACAAAAGCCAAGTCGTAAAATTAAGGAGTCAAAATGGTCTTGCTGCTTTTAAAGCGAATCGGTTTCATGCTTTTTACCATGATTGTCGTATCTATAATTCTCTTCCTGCTTTTGGAAACAGGTCTTACCGGTGATCCTGCCACCCGTGTCCTAGGCAATTTTGCCTCTGATGAACAAAAAGAGATGTGGCGGGACCAGCATGGGTATAACCAGCCGGTTATCGTGCGTTATGCAAAATGGCTGGGCAATTTTGCCACGGGCAACCTTGGAACGTCCATCCGCTACAAAGGCCCGGTAAAAGAAGTGCTCTTACCACGGTTATGGAATACAGCAATCTTAGGCTTCTGGACCTTTGCCATCATGATCCCTTTGTCATTAATCCTAGGTGTTTTATCCGGAATGAAGGAGGGTTCCATCCTGGATCGAACCATATCCGTTTTCGGCATTTTAACCACATCTGTGCCGGAATTTGCCAGCGCTGTATTTTTTTCAGCCCTTTTTGTATTTGGTTTAAAGTGGCTACCTGGAACCAGCAGCATGGCAGGAGGGTTTGAATTCAAACAACTGATCCTTCCCGCCATGGTACTGGTAGTTTATGATTTTGGCTATGTTGCCCGTATGACCCGGGCATCAATGGCAGAAGTTATGACATCCCAGTACATAAGATCGGCTGTATTAAAGGGCCTTCCTTACAGACAGGTTATTATCAAACATGCTTTGCGCAATGCATTAATAGCACCTTTCACAGTCATTATGTTACAAATCAACTGGCTGTTGTCCGGAGTTATTGTTGTTGAATTTTTCTTTGCCTATAAAGGTTTTGGGGCACTGCTCTTAGAAGCTTCCTTGAATAATGATATTGCACTACTGGAAGCATGTGCAATGGTGGCGGTTGTTGTGGCTGTTAGCTCACAAACCATAGCTGATATCGGCTATACCTTTCTTAACCCGCGCATACGTTTCAGTTAAGAGACTAAGGAGAAATAAAGAATGACGACTCAATCAACAACTCAAATGCCCTCGGTGGGATATGGTGCAGCACTTTGGCGCGGCATAAAATCTTTTGGGCTCCTGCGGGAAAGCTGGGTCGGAATGATCGGCGCTTTTCTGGTTCTGTTCTGGGTGATTGTCGCTATCTTTGCCCCATTGATAGCACAATTTGACCCCAACTCATCTATTCAGCCCTTTGCCAAACCAGGGGTGGTGGCAGCTTCGGGTGATACATTCTGGCTGGGTACTGACCATATGGGCAGAGATATCCTGTCCCGTCTTGTCTGGGGATCACGCACCGTACTGTTTTATGCACCGATTGCAACCTTTAGCGCTTACACTGTGGGTATTTTGATGGGGCTGATGGCCGGATACCGCGGGGGTCTGGTGGACGACATCCTGTCCCGTATTTCAGATATTATTTTATCCTTCCCCGTGCTGGTACTCTACATCATCGTCATTGCAACTATTGGTGCGTCAGGATTTAACATTGTTATTGCGATTACCTTTGCCTCTTCTCCGGGAATTATGCGTATTGTGCGGGGACTGGTACTGGACCTTCGCAATCGTGACTATGTTGCAGCAGCCCAGACCCGGGGTGAATCTGACTGGAGAATCATGTTGGTAGAGATTTTACCCAACGCCAGGGGTCCGCTTATTGTGGATGCCTGCCTGCGTCTTGGCTACGTAATTATTACCATTGGTGTCCTTGGTTTCTTAGGCCTTGGCCTGCCGCCGCCGGATCCTGACTGGGGTGGGATGGTAAATGAAACACGTCAAATGGCAATGGTTTTTCCTCATATGACCCTGGCTCCATGTATTGCAATATCTTCATTGATTCTAGGGTTTAATCTATTGGCGGACGGGCTGCGTGAAATCTC
>CAXMTB010000278.1:0-3446 GCA_964195835.1 uncultured Nitrospinaceae bacterium
ATCCTTTCGATATCGAAGAAACAGTATCAGGTGATAAGTGCAAGGTATCTGTATCAATAGTCCGTCGTCATTTACATCAGCAACGAGCTCTGCGGCTTGAAGTGGTGCAATGGTTGAAAAATATCGTCATTGAATCATCCTGGAAAAACATTATATTGTGAGTGGGTTTGAAATGTATATTGTTGTTAACTGGTAATGTTGCGATTTATTTTATCAAATAGATGTTTTTTTCTTGACGGTTAATCTTTTCTGGCTTTTGCTGATACTTATCCATACTACGATCCTGTAAAAGAAAGAGGAACGATGAAAAAAATTGATCTTACCGAAGATGAATGGCGCCAGCGGCTGACGACAGAGCAATATCGTATCTTGCGGAAAGAAGGGACTGAACGTGCATTCACAAGTACGTTACATGAGAAAAAAGACAGGGGGGTTTACAAATGCGCAGGCTGCGGTACGCCGCTTTTTACATCAGACATGAAATTTGAAAGTGGTACTGGATGGCCCAGCTTTTTCGAAACGTTGCCCGGGGTTTTCGAAACGAGAAAAGATTCCAAGCTATTCCGCTCGCGCATCGAATACCATTGTGTTGTCTGTGAGGGCCATCACGGCCATGTTTTCGATGATGGACCGCCCCCTAGCGGGAAGCGATATTGCAACAATGGTGCGGCGCTTATTTTCGATGCAGACGAAAAGAAGGCACAGGAAGCATGACGCCAATACATTTTTATAACGGTTCTTGCATTTGGAGTTAACAATGACAGTAGAAGATTCTGATAAAAGCAAAGAAAAAGCTATGGCGACATTTGCCGGCGGTTGTTTTTGGTGTATGGAGCCCCCATTTGATGCTGAACCGGGAGTGCTCGAAACAATAGTAGGCTACACTGGTGGTTCAACAGAAAATCCAACATATGAACAGGTGTCAGCCGGAGGTAGCGGACATGCTGAATCTATCCAGATCATTTACGATCCCGCAATTGTCAGCTATGAACGATTGCTTGGGATTTTCTGGAAAAATATTGATCCGCTTGATTCAGATGGTCAATTTTGTGACAAAGGTTCACAATACCGCTCGGCCATCTTTTATCATAACGAGGAACAAAAAAAACTGGCAGAAGTGTCAAAGAAGCAAATTGAGGAAAGTGGTTCACTACCCGGATCAATTGTTACCGAAATTGTGTCCGCATTTATTTTCTTTCCGGCTGAAGAGTATCATCAAGAATACTATAAAAAAAATCCTATTCGCTACAAATTCTACCGCCGGGTTTGTCGCCGTGATAAGCGGATAGCAGAGCTTTGGGAAATAAATTGAGCCTTTTTTACGGCATTATCTTAGAAGCCTGTTTTTCTTGTTGGCCGTTGATGAATTGCCTTATCAAATGGGATAAATCGTGAGGGTATAAAAAAACTACGGTTCTAAAAATGCTGTTGCCTATTTATTAATGGATAGATCAGAGAAGTGCGATAAGAACTTCAATAAATCCGCCCATTCAAACCTGCGATATCTCCAACTTATCGAGAATGAGCCTCAATTGCTGATAGCTGCCATAACTGTATTTTTCAGAGGCTCGAAAATGTTGTGATATCTGCAATAACGTCCAAGTATCAACTGCTTGATTTTTCTGTGATAACATAATCCCGTATCACAAGTCAGACCTGAGTTGTATTTTTGGATAGAAACACTATCTTTGACAAATCCGATTTTTATAAGGTAGTCTCAATATATCAAAGGTTTAGTGATATTTGGTCTTCTGCATGATAACGCAACATTTGATTTCGAACAGGAAACCTTCACTTTACAATAACTGAACATTTGGGCGAAAACCTTGAACTCTTATTACAAATCCACAAATCCAATGTATTGAATCGAATTTCAAAAAAGAATCCTTATCAAAGATTTAATGCTGAAGTTTATTAAATGAACGCGTCCATTAGAAGGAGGTTGGATATGAAAAAAAACATGGCCCTCTTGGTAATTATTATCACTGCAGCTTTTATCATACCAGAGAATAGTTTAGCCGATGAGGTCCGTTTAAAAAACGGGGATAAACTAACCGGCCAGATCGTCAGGATGCAAGAAGATAAGCTGATCCTTAAAACGAAATATGCTGGTAAAATTACCATTATCTGGCAGGAGGTGGCCAGTATCCAGACAGATGGTTCGATGAAAGTTGTTCTCAAGGATGAGACAACTCTCGAAGGAACCACAGAAGCCGTTGAAGATGGAAAAATGAAACTGGATACAGATAAGCTCGAAGCACCCTCTTCATTTAGTCTGGCTGATGTAAAGGCGATCAATCCGGAACCTGTCAAAACCGTAAAAATAACCTCCCGAGCAAATGTAAGTGTCACCACCGAGAGAGGCAATACTAATTCAGACAACTATTTTTTTGATGGTGAGTTTGTGGCGCGTACGGAAAAAAACCGTTATACGATTGGGGGTGAACTTTCTATAGAGAAAGCGAATGACATTACAACTTCACAGAACTGGCTTGCTTATGGGAGTTACGACCATTTTTTGAACGAAAAATGGTTTTTATATGTAAGCACGCTTTTTGAACATGATGAGTTCAAGGATCTTAATCTTAGAAGCACCCTCGGTGCTGGGGCAGGATATCAGATATTCGAAACACCCCTGCTAAATCTTTCCGTATCAGCGGGCCTGGCCATGGTTGATGAGAATTTTGATGTGGCTGAGGATAATGACTATCCTGCCGGTCAGTGGGGGGTTAATTATGATCAGTATTTTTTCGAGAAGTTTGTTCAGCTTTTTCATGTAAACAATGGGAACATTAGTTTTGAAGATTCTAATGACTGGTTTCTAAAAACACGCACGGGATTAAGGTTTCCTATTTACAAAGGGTTGACCGCGACACTGCAATACAACTTTGACTGGGACAATCAGCCTTCGGCATCTGCGAAAACCGAGGAGGACACGAAATTCCTCTTCCTACTGGGCTACCAGTTCAAAAACTAAAGATTGTTTTCATATAGTGATTTTACGACCGATCTCCAATCAGGACAATGTATTGAATACGGCCTTCTGTACGTAGCAAAGAGCACTCTTAAAATATAAATATTTTGACTTGAAATGAAGCCAGTGGAGGTTTTGATTCCTGCTATTACTCAACTGGTTTATACCATCAAAATATTCTGTGTCGTATGACGACATCTGTAAAGGGAGCAACTTGCGGATATGTAATGGAAAGCACACGAATCAGACCTTTTTAAATTATTGAGAGTCGGGTAGACCGGAGGAGTTTCACCTCCAGTCCCCCTCAGAACCGTGCGTGAACCTCTCGACTCACACGGCTCCTGCCAGCCATCCTCTTGAAACCTCTCGGTGTCAAGCCGACGCAGATTGTGTCCAGCTCCTCCCCCGCTTTAGCGGGGTTGGCTGTCACTTTTTGCGAGTTGACTCATCCCCTTCGCTCCAGCCCCATTAC
>CAXMTB010000279.1:0-3424 GCA_964195835.1 uncultured Nitrospinaceae bacterium
TAAAAAGGATAATCAAAATGGAACGGTGTGGTTTGGATACAGCTTGACACAATAGCTGGTTACGTATGGGCTAAATAGGGTATTTGGGGCAAAGGAGGTGTCTTTTTTCCGCGTAGCGGTTCAGTTCTTCCAGATTATCAACCGAGAGAATTGCTCCATTTCCCATCAGCTTTATGGTTGATAATACTTTCGTCTCAATCTCAATTTTCCCATAACCGTTACTGTTGTGATACCTAACACTCCTTCTGAAGTGATCAGTAAAAATAACCTGGAACCATCTTTGATTTCAAGAATCCTTTTCTCGTTAGGCTATTCTTGACTTTCTAGAGATCGAAACAGTGTTGTTTGTTGTTAGGTTTTGTGAACACATCCTTCGCTGAATTTACAGTAGCCACCTTGCATTTGAAGAATGGCAAGGAAACAATACCTTTGAAGTGACAACATTAACCATATAACTTGTACTTGAGTTAGTTCTCATAAAATATTTCTTTCAGAGAGTAAAATGGAAGCGAGGTCTGGTTTCCACTATTGACGACCTACTTCAGATAATTGAAGATGCAAGATTTGAGAACCTTTTAGCCCATTGTAAGTTAAATCTCACCGACCTGTTTGGAAACAATAACCCACTCTGATCTATACAACCCACTTGATTGCAACCCGGTCAAGTGAGCAATTAGGTAATCCAGAAATAATTGTGTCACCTTGCCTTTCTTATTCTTAAATTAATTCTTCAATAAAACTCATAACACCATCTTCTAGAAGAATTCTGATCATATGAATCCGCATCTCGGATGTTCCCCAATTTTCCAAATATAAAAACTGATTATAATTGCCCATAAGGTTTCTTGAGGATAATGAACCAACCATATACTGGGTAAAAGAACTATTAAAACAGAGATCTGTACTTTTTCTCAAATCCAGTCGGTGGGTGTGACCACAGAAAACATCTTCTATTTCATGTTTTCTTATAAAATCTGTCACATGGAAGGAGTTTAGGAGCGGCTCCGAATCCATGGTCAGAATCGAGTGGTGAATCAACATCATGGACTTATCATATTTCAACTGTTTGATCTTCTGGGAGATACTCCTTAAGACTTCCTCTTCAACAAAACCTTCGTTTTTGTACTGAATAGTGGAATCTATACAGATAACCAGCACGGTCATGCTACCAATGTTCAACAGCTTGACATAATCAAGGTCAGTGAAAAAATTTTCTGTTTTGGTAATATCCTGCTGTAAATAAATGTCTTTCTTCCTCGTCAGTTCTGGTCTAGATGGTAAAATAACCTCACAAGGATCAATGTGTTTCCTGAAATATTCATGTGATCGCATATTTCTTTTATCATGATTGCCGACAGCAGAAATGATGTTTGCACAGGTAATACCCTTTAAAAAGCGTTCCGCATCCTGATACTCACTTTCCAGCCCGTCAGTGGTACTGTCACCCGTATTAATAACCAGATCTGCTGAATACGAGTTGATTTTGTCCAGCAATCTCTCGTCGTTGCCGTCCCAATGGCGTGTCCCAAAATGTAAATCAGATATCTGTAAAATATTCACTCAAGTTTTCCTCTATTAAGCGGTGATCCCCATTGATCAGATTCTAGTGGCACATATATCCGGGGGGAAATAACGTGTAATACACTAATATGATGAGTTTTTATTGGCAATTGTTTTGGTACTTAACGTGCCTTCTTATCATTTCAGCATCCATCCCATCCTTCGCAACAACCTTATCTTCCTGATTACTCCCTGCGGATCACAATAATGTGTATTCCCGGATTTGATATTTGCAATGGCGCATTCATTAATGTTATCCGCACTATCATTATCAGGCTCCCCCCAATTTAGTCGCACCACTTGTTGTCCCATTGCCTCGGCCTTGGCAATGTGTCATCAACAATCTTAAATTCGTTTTATGAACCCAATCTTGCACACCGTTGGGCAAATAACTTTCCCATTATTTTTCCTCCCTGTATGTGTAATTTATTCTGGGCCGGCTTAAGACGTCGCGTCCGAGATCGTTGGTATCTGACAGATGCTTCAAATCTCAACATTTTACCAACAGAATCCCTTTTGGGGAATTTATACTTCCTACCGTACAAAATTTATCTTGACACATCAACCAATAAGTGCATTAATGAGCACATTAATGCACTTATTGGTGAACTTTAACGATATGGTCGAGAAAAATGGCAAAAAAAGAAAATCTTGAAGAATTTGTATACGATTCAATTGTTGCGTTAATCCTTAAGAACCAATATAGACCCGGTGATTTTCTCCTCGAAACTGAAATAACAGAGCGTTTAAATCTGAAATCCCGGACCCCGGTGCATCACGCGCTAGGACAGCTAGTGGCCAAAGGGTACCTCGAGAAAAAGAATAAGAAAGGATGTTTTATTCCTCCCTTGACTCCGGAAGATGCGGAGCATGTTTTTTTCGCACGTGAAAATATAGAGTTTCAGGCAGCAGCATCTGCCGCTCTCCATGCCTCGGATGAAGAGATTGAAGAACTTCAGATGATTATCCAGGAGGAAGTGGAAACCGGAGAATCTGGGAATATAATCGGCTATTCAGCGATTAATGAAACCTTTCACAATTTCATAGCAAAAATAAGTAAAAATAAATATTTGCAGCAATATAGCCAGCACGTTTTCTGGCGATCAAATTGCTATGTTTTCTTTCGCTATTATCAATTTAAGGTGAGCATGACAGAGAGGGAGTTTAGGACTTCTCATGCCCAGCACAGGAAAATCACGGAATCCATAGCAAACAGAGATGCTGATGAAGCTGGCAAACTTATGAAACAACATGTTCATCGCACTTTTGAAGGCATTTTCAGCGAAAAATAAGCAATACTAAAAAAAGGAGGTGATTAAGACCCTGGTGTTCTGTTTTTAAACAGAGAAGATAGTCGCCGAAGATGGCTTCATGATCATTGACTTGTAAAATGATCACTTATCATCAAATCTTTTAATTTTGCATGGAGGAAAAACACTCAATGAAATTTTCAACATTACTCATATCAATTGTAGCGTTTGCTGTAATGGCAGCCCCGGCCGCCGCTTCAACCGGCAAAACACTGGATGCTGTCAAAAAACGTGGCCATTTACGCTGTCAGGTTGGTACACCCTCAGGTGGCTTTTATAATCTCGATGCAGATGGTCACTGGTATGGCCTTGATGTGGCAGTATGTCAGGCTGTAGCGGCGGCCATTTTTGGAGACAAAAACAAAATGGACATCCAGTCTGTCAGCAGTCAGGCACGTTTTACCGCTCTGGCCAATGGAGAATCTGACCTTTTATGCCGTACAGCAACCTGGACAATGTCACGTGACACCCAGCTCGGTTTGGATTTCCTGACACCTAATTTTTATGATGGCCAGGGCTTTACCGTTCTCAAGTCCAGTGGCATTACCAGTGCA
>CAXMTB010000280.1:0-3422 GCA_964195835.1 uncultured Nitrospinaceae bacterium
AGGTCTCAGACCTGCCTTTTTCAGGGCCTCTTTTAATACCAGGGCGCCAAGGTCGACTACCGGTGTTGATTTTAAGGACCCGCCAAAGGATCCAATCGGAGTTCTCATACCGGAAACAATAACGACGTCTCTCATATTTTCCTTCCTTTTTTAAATCATCAATTTCTTTGTAATCTTAAAGCTGAGACATATCTCGTGCCGTTTTATACAGCAAGCGCGGAGTCTGGATCAATCAGAGCTCATAGTCGCCTTCCATATCGAGAATGAATTCTTTTGGAGCTTCTCCCGCAGTGACCTTGAATTCACCCTTACCCTTGATGTCCGCCAGCTTACCTGTCCCTTTATAGGTTTTCCACGTTCCGGTTGTTACCTTGTTATTCCCGTCTCGATAACCTTCAAAGCGACTATAAACCGAACCGTATTGGAAGTTGGTGACGGCATATCCCTCCATACGGCCACTGCCGACGATACGGTCATGAAAGTTGACACTGCGTCTAGAAACAAATTCGCCGGCCACACCTACTTCATATTCAACAGGAACACCCTCCATTTCAACCAACATTAAAGAGTGATCGGGTTCATCGTGAACGTGCAAAGACTCTCTCCGAGTAATGCGAAGTTTGTAAGTGGTTTTTCTTTTCATTCTTTTCTCCTTTCATAGTTCTTAATCTAAGCAGGTTCATATTTTAATGAAAGTTTTACCTTGGCCCGGTAAGCGACCACTTTCCCGTTTTCAACTTTCATGTCCAACTGGGAGATCTCCGCAACTCTCAAATCCCTGAGAGTCTTACTTGCTCTTTCTATTGCATTCTTTGCTGCATCCTCCCAAGAATTCGTGCTTGATCCTACCAATTCGATGATTTTATAGACGCTTTCACTCATTTTCCCCCTCCTTTTTTTATAATTACGGCATTATTTTGTTTTGAAAATTTTTTTAAATGCTGTTGCAGTTCAAAATAGTTCTAACTAAAAATATTTAAAGGACTGTTTTTTTGCTGTATAGGAATAAAAGTGATGTAATCGATAGTAATAGGGATTTGCGAAATAGGTTAATCTATTAAAGTTTCGGCAGGCGATACATTGAAACTTGATTTTGGAAAAAAATAATTGGAAAGTGGCCCATGTCTGATAGATTACCGAGAAGCCTATCTATAAATTTCAAGTAATTGAAGATTCCTAACTTGCAGCCTCTTTTTGGCGATCTTGGCAATTCTTTTCATTAACAGGTAACCCATTTCAAAGTCTTTATGAAAGAGTTTCTGTAAATTCTCACCACTCCATTTTAAGAGTGTTATATCGGTGAGTGCTTTGGCATGGGAAGCGTACTTTTTTTGTTCTACGTCAACAAGAGCTGAAAACCCGAAAGAGT
The DNA here is from genome assembly GCA_964195835.1 of uncultured Nitrospinaceae bacterium. Lineage (GTDB taxonomy): Bacteria > Desulfobacterota > Desulfobacteria > Desulfobacterales > UBA11574 > UBA11574. The sequence goes on from CAXMTB010000280.1 coordinate 1,370, forward strand.
AACCTTTGGTAATCGTATTTATCATAATCAAAGTTTTCGTATCTTTCTCAAGTTCAAGCCCCACTTTTCCTTCAATGACTGAATAAAGAGAGTCGGCATATTCTCCTTCTTTGAAAATGTATTCCCCAGAGCTATAATTTGTTTTCTTTGTAACCTTTAACATCTTCTTCAACATGGTGTCATTCAAATCGCTCAACATAATAATTGATTTCAAGTCTTCCATCTTGAGCATTTCTACCTCCTTGTTTATCCAAGTGCCTTTATAGCACCATTTAGCAAGCTCGGCGAAAAGATTGGGGGCTTAGTCCTTTTAAGATCGAACTACAATTCTACAATTAGTGGGTCCTAAGAATCTTGTCAAGCCTCTTTATCCATTTCAGCGATTGAAATAAAATTAGTCATGATGATAATACAAACTACTACGTTCTACTTATCTGCGGAGTTTCACTATTTGCTATGAGCGCTTTGGGAATACATAGCTCCGCCTGTTCGATTACATGGCGAGATCATTGCATAACTCCATAATTTTAATCGAAGATCTCTTCTTTTTATTGACAAAACACATCCATAAAATGGTCCCAAGCGTAAACCCCTTAGAATAGCGTTCAACTTTTAACCGCTTACTTCCAGACCGTTTTTGGACAAGAGTGGTTTTTTGTTTTAAATACGAGTTCTGGTTGAACTGGGCTCCAAGAGTGTGGATCAGAGTGCTTGGACATTTGAGTCGAAACGTGCATATACTACTGTAACCTGAGCCTACAGCCCTCATATTTCATCAAGGATTATTCATTTAACCTAATCATTATAATCGAATGGCAAGCCGGCGAATCAAAAAGTTCAGGCATCAAAAACCGGCTGAAAATTGATCACCGGATCACTTTTCCATGGTCATTTGAATATAATGGCAAGGGCATTCTTTTGCACACAGACCACAACCCTTGCAGAAGTCGTAGTCAAATTCGTAAAATCCGGTGGTTTTCGACTTTTTTACGGCGTTGTCAGGGCAATACATATAGCAGTTGCCGCAATTGTAACAGAGCCCACAGCTAAAGCATCGATCTGCCTCGACAATAATATCATCTCGGTCAAAAGTTGGATAAATCTCTTTAAAACCCTTGAGTCTCATATGGATCGGCCTGGCCTCCTTCTCATATCGTTTGACCGGCTGATAGTAATAGGTGTTCAATTCCCTTGAGATGACCACGGGAGGTTGTGCCAATTCACTTTCTGCATTTCCTTCGATGTAATCTTCAATTGCGGAAGCAGCGCGCATTCCCTGACCAATGGCCAAAGAAACCGTTTCCAGACCTGCCACGGCATCACCACCGGCAAAAACGCCTTCCATATTGGTCATTAAATATTCGTTGGTGTAGATCCATTGATTGTCTACGGTCTGTATCTCGATGCCATCATAATCCACTGCCTGGCCTGTGGCCATAATGACGGTGTCCGCGGGAACGAAGGCCTCTGATCCGGAAATGGGAATCGGTCTGGCCCGACCGCTGGCGTCGGGTTCTTTTAGCTCCATTTGAACACACAAAAGACCGACTACCCGACCTTCATCCAATATTAATTTAACCGGGTTGGTATGATACCGAAACATGATGCGTTCTTCCATGGCTTCGTCTATTTCAGCGGTAATCGCAGGCATTTCCATTCGGGTGCGCCGGTAAACAATGCTCACATTTGCTCCCAGACGCTTGGCCGTCCGGGCACAGTCCATGGCGGTATTGCCACCGCCGATGACTACGACATCATTACCGACCTCTACCCATTTGCCGGTATTCACCTGTTGTAAAAACTCCACTCCGGTAAAAACATTTTCTGCGTCTTTGCCCGGGATGTTAATCGACACACCTTTTTGGGCACCCGGCCCTAAAAATACAGCATCATATTGATTTCGCAATTGATCAAAGGGTATGTTGACCCCGACCTTGACATTACATTCCAATTCAACGCCTAAGCGGAGAATATTGTCAATTTCTTGTTTCAAAATGTAATTCGGTTGCCGGTAGGATGGAATACCATAACGCATCATACCGCCGGGCTCGCT
>CAXMTB010000281.1:0-3382 GCA_964195835.1 uncultured Nitrospinaceae bacterium
CCTCAATCAAATCTCGGCTTGTAGTGTAATTAATCTCTGAGTTGAGACATTGTCTCAGAAACGCGCCGATTTTTAGTGCCCTTTCTTTAGCCTTAAGCTCCTTGTCATCGAGATCCTGTTCGAGCCATGGTTGTGTAACCCCCGCCATGTTAATTGGCCGCAGATGGGAGGTTCGGGATAAGCTCCGGGATCATATAAGCTGTATTCTCTAAATGTAACCGGCTCTTCTTGATAGCAAGACCAAACAGCCTTTCTTGTCAAATCCGGATCGCCTTCAAATTGTATGTCGACAAGAGAAATTTGCTTCCTGAATCTTTCAATCATTTCATTTGTCAAATTGAATAAAGACGCATCCGGCGAATCGGTGCCGACAATTTTTTTCTTTACATCCACTCCGTTTTTAAACAGGGCTTTTAAAGCATCACCTGTATAATGCCCCGGTGATTCGGGTCCACCCAAAACTAAATAGCGGATATTGGGGTTGGCGATGATGTTGCACACAATTTTCTCCAACCCTATATTGGGGGTCTGCACTGTACCTGATAGAGCAGCCCCGCTCTCTAACCCAACCCTGACCAGGGTTTCAATTTCAGGAGGTATTTTATCCGCATCGGTATTCAATATGATAACGACCGCGACAGGGGAATAATGATTCCCTCGAAGGTATCTTCCTTCTTCGGGAGGATAGCCCGGAGCGGGATCGACTTTCAGCATCTCTTGACTCCTTGTTTATCTCAGCTTTTTCATCCTATTGAGTGCTTTCTTCCGTGCCTCTTTAATGTCTTCTCCACGCACTTCTGCTTTTCGTGCAGCCCAAAACTGCGCCTCTTCCCTGTCACCTGTGTACACACCGCACCACATCAGCCCCGATATGGCACCAATGCCGTGGGGATTGCTCAGCAGCGCCCGCAGAAACGATTCTTTCGCAGCCCTGTAATCCTGGTTGCGGTAGGATGCCCAGCCCAGAAGGTCTTGCGCCATGAAAGAGTTCGGGGCAACGGCAGCGGCCTTTTCAAAAAGACCTGAATCGATATTCTCCTTTCCACCATAAGCAGAATGTATATAAAACGCTTCAAGCGCGCGCCCCAGGATATCCATCCCTTGCATCGATATCGTTTCAGTCCATAACGCCGGTTGTACCTGCTTGGCAGGAAAAGGGTGCCCGCAGGCTGCCAAATGGTCCAGAAATATCCGTCGGAATTCGACAAGGCCGTCTGAGTAAGAAACGGGGATACGTTTTGAAAGACTCTGTTCATTGTCGGCGGCATCAAATAAAAAAACGGTCACAAACCGATCGCCTGCCTTTCCGTACAGCCAAAAGCGCACATTCTGCTCTGTGGTGACCTGATGTAAATCGACCAAAATTTCCTTTCCCCGGCAGTACGCTTTCAGGTCTGTTTTTTCCGGAAATATTTTGTTTGCCCTCCAGCCGAACCAGCATTCTTTAAATCCTGTGTGAAGGACCATCACATTTCCCAGGAGAAAATGAAGCGCAAGACCCACCCCGTTAAAATCTTCGGTAGAGTCGGGTTGAAAAGGAAGTACAATACATTGTGGACGGTTCTCTATTTTTCCGCTTTTACTCATGTTTAATCTTTCATATGTCAACAAACAAATCCTAATTGAGTCTTAACTCAACCAGGGGCATGTATTTCTCGAAAAGGTTATTATGGCTGCTTAACGCTGCCAGAATAATAAAAAACGCTTTAACTCTACAAGCATAAATTCCATATTCCATCCTAAAGAGCAAATATATAATGATTCCATAATGATGTGATACTAATAATGAACCTGTCGCTCAGTTTCAGCATTTTAATGAAAACCTGATCATCCCCTCAACACGTTATCTTGTATAATTTTGTTCCGCCCCAAGCTGGTCTTAAATTCACGATGTCTTGCCTGAATCGTGAATCACTTAAAAGTGAAGATTTGAAACAGCATCGTTGCTGTGGTTTTTTTAATCCGTACCCAGACAATGTGTTATCTTGATACATATACCATACAAATCAACAATTGATATACAGATATCATATTTTCTGATGTCAGGTTAAGTAAAGCCGAGTTTTGAAAATTGTCAAAACGTCTCTGTCTAAGGATAAATTAAGTTTTTAGACAAAAAACCAAATCCTTTGCATTCGACTTTGGTTGATGTACTGTGCACCAACATTTCGATCGATAATCCTAATTATTTTGACGGATTCTTGGACTCTCGTTCTCATTGGATTATTTAAAGTAAATTTCAATTCAACTGTATCATCTTTGGAAAAATTATGTGGCTTAAGAGTTGCAAAATTGATTCCGGTCATTGAAATGTCTTCGATGAGTATTTCTCCCTTTTCATCTTTCTCCTGGACAAAGTATTCACCAGCAAGCCGTACATTCTTACGGTAATGCCTTCGAAAATCCAAGGTGAGCCGAAAAACTTCGCCACATCGGCATTTGGCCTTCAGTCTTTTATGAGTATGCTTGAACTTCGTTACATCTAAATTTTTATTTATTCCGCACTTGTGACAGACAATTCTGGCTTGATTGTTTTCATCGACATAAAATTTTCCCATTAATCATCCTCCTTAGTTCAATTCAAAAACAAAACCCCACCTCTATGAGAAATGGGGTAATGATAATCAGTCCATGTCAACCTCTCGGTTACAGGTTATTTTTTAGGCTTCTTTGCTGACTTCTGAAGCTTTCTGAGACATTTTTTATCTTTCCGGACAATAGCGCATAGTTTTTTGCTGTGAAGGTCTCTGCAGTTATTGTGATTATACAAAGGACATTCTGGATATTGTTTTGACATCCTTATTTCTTGGCCTTCTTTTCGTACTTTTTGAGAAGCCACTCGATAGCTTCTTCGAGTAAACCATCAACCAGGCCCAGGATGAGCGTTCGGGCTTGTCCTGGGAATAGAAAACCCCTGGGGCTACATTTACCCAGGGGCTTTAGGAGGTTAGGCCAAGATAAAGTTATTTATAGCCTAACACACAAAAAATAATGCCGTATGGTTATATATTGTTCCATTAAAAAGAGGGCACATTAAAAGCAAAAATAAAGGAAGCTATAAGGCAACCTGTCCAAATTGCTAAATGAATATAATCTATCATAGTGATCACCTTCCTATTTACCGGTGCAAAAACCATGCAAAAATAGATGGTTGCGGCATACTTCAATTTAGTTTGTAATAAAATTAGATGGTTATATCAATTGAGGGGTCTTGTTGATAGTATTAATTCATAGCAAAATATCTGAAATTATGAGGTAAACTACATAAATTCTATGGAAAATATTACATAATTTAAATCCACGGGATAGGCAACCGGAGCCGAAAAGGAGTGACTTCGATATAAACTTTAGGTGAAACAGAAATCGTGGAAAGGGGGGTGGT
>CAXMTB010000282.1:0-3364 GCA_964195835.1 uncultured Nitrospinaceae bacterium
CCTCCGAGCAGAAGAAATGGCGAAGCAACGAAAAACAGAATAAATCATTCCATATAAAAATCTATATCGCCCCTTTCCCACCATACCCGCCTCCACCTGGGTCACGATATTCCGGCGATGCCACTCTTCTCACACGGTAAAGAACTTGATTTTTATGGAGAGAATGAATGACTGAAAATGTTGCAGGAAAGATAATGCGATTCAGGTGGCTGATTTTTATTGTGCTGGCACTTGCCTATCTTTTTGTTTATTTCCACCGCCTTTCCCTTTCTGTTGTCGCAAACGATTTAATAAAAGATTTTAAAACAACCGCCAGTGTCATGGGCTTGCTGGGATCGACATATTTTTACTGCTATGCCTTTATGCAACTTCCTGCCGGCCTCCTGTCGGATTCATTGGGCCCTCGAAAATCCGTCACATTCTTTTTAATCATCGCTTCTGCAGGAAGTATTATATTTGGATTTGCACCGACCATAAAAATTGCCTTTCTTGGAAGGGTTCTGGTGGGACTCGGTGTTTCCATGGTCTTCATTCCCACCATGAAAATCCTATCTCGATGGTTTCACCCTCACGAATTTGCCTTCATGACCGGTATTCTAAATGCAATTGGCGGAATCGGGGTTCTGGCAGCTACGTGGCTTCTTGCTGTAATGACCCTGTTTTTCGGATGGCGCATCTCTTTCGAGCTCATCGGCTGTTGCACATTTATCATCGTAGTGCTGGTATGGTTTATTGTCAGTGATCGCCCTGAAGATAAAGGCTGGCCTTCCCTCGGAGAACTCAGCAAGGAAAAAGGGAAAGTCTCCGGGCCTGTAAAGCAGATACCCCTGCTCCAAGGGGTCCGTCGAGTCATTTCCGAAAAATACTTCTGGCCGGTGGCCATATGGTTTTTCTTTGATTGCGGTATATTTTTCGGTTTTGGAGCACTGTGGGGCGGGCCTTATCTGATGGATGTTTACAGCATGACCCGGGCCCAAGCCGGCACGGTGCTCAGTATGATTGCATGGGGTATGATTATCGGAAGCCCTCCTTTAGGATTTATATCGGACAAGCTAATGAAAAGCCGAAAGAAGCCATTTATTCTGTGTAACCTGGTGCTGGTTATAGAACTTGCCTTTCTAAGCATTTACCCGGCCGGCCTTCCCCGGATCGCTCTCTATATTTTCTTTTTTGTTTTTTCAATTTGTGCTTCATCAGTGGTTATCTTCGGATTTACCATTATTAAAGAGCTTTTTCCCGTGGAAATTGCCGGCACTTCAACCGGAATGGTTAACCTTTTTCCATTTTTAGGCGGTGCCATCTTTATGCCGCTATTGGGGCGGGTTTTGGATGCGTATCCCAAGTCCGATGTTGGCGGGTATTCCCTCGAGGGTTACTCGATGCTCATCCTTATTCTTCTCGGGTCCTCCGTTTTATCCCTGATCTGTACTTTTTTGACAAAAGAAACGTTTCAGGCTAAATAATCTTCCTTATTGGATCACCTCCAAAAGAGTTGGTGATCCCAAAAGAATTCAAAGAGTCAAGGGTTCAAGTGAAATGCTGAAAATCGTTCGAAAGTTTAATCCTCAAATCGCGGGTAAAATGTTTAGACGTTGTTACAAAGCTAATAAAACTAACCCCCAAATGACTTTTCATCAATTTCCACAGCGGCACCGTTGGTGGTCAGAATGGCTTTTATCTTGCCAACTGTAATCGGGATGATCGAATAGATGAAAAATTCGGCACTTTTAATCTGCCCCTGGTAGAAGGCTGCATCTTTTTTCTTGGCGCCTTCTTCCAGCTTTTTACTTGCAATCGCTGCTCGCCAGAGCAACATCCACGCCATGACCACATCTCCGCAAACTTCCATAAACGGATGGGCAAAGGCAAAGGCATTCATCACTTTGGGCGACATGGCTGTCATTCCCATATGAAGGGCGACTTCTCCCAGCTTATTGACCGCCGCTTCCAACCTGTCTGCAAAATCTTCCAGTCCCTGGGCATCCTTTGCCATAGCGATGGACTTTTGGATCTCTCCCAGAAGATCCATCATCGGTTTTCCTTTGTTGAGTCCCAGTTTTCTTCCCAGAAGATCCATGGCCTGAATTCCGTTTGTCCCTTCATAGATCATGGTAATTCGGCAATCCCGCAGGAGCTGTTCCATGGGGTAATCTCTAATATACCCATAACCGCCGTAAACCTGAACACCGTGACTGCAAACCTCAAAAGCCCGGTCGGTGGCATACCCTTTGGCTATGGGTATGAGGACGTCAATGATGCCCTGATATTTTGATTTTTCTTCCGCATCTTCACAAATTTTGACCTGGTCTTCACACATCCCGACATAATATAGAAGGCTTCGTATCCCCTCAACATACACTTTCATCATTATCAACTGTCGCCGAACATCAGGATGCTGGATAATGGGAACCGGTGGTGCATTTTTATCCATCATCTGCAAAAGATTTTTACCCTGTACCCGCTGCCTGGCATAATCCACGGCGTACATGTAAGCAGACGACGCACAGGCCAACCCCTGAAGACCCACAAGCAGACGGGCTTCATTCATCATCAAAAACATGGCACGCATGCCTTTGTTCTCTTCGCCCAATAGCATCCCCCTGCATTTGCCCTTCCCCCCAAGCATAAGCGAGCAAGTTGAGTTACCGTGAATTCCCATTTTCTCTTCAATACCCGTACACACCACGTCATTGAACTCGCCAATTCCTCCGTCGTCATTGACCCATATCTTCGGAACAAGAAACAGTGAAATGCCCTTGGTTCCTTCAGGTGCGCCTTCAATTCGGGCCAACACCGGATGAATGATATTTTCGGATAGATTGTGTTCTCCACCGGAAATAAATATTTTATTCCCGGTAATGGAATAGGTCCCATCATCATTCTTCACCGCAAAGGTCGTTAGGGCGCCCACATCCGACCCAGCCTCAGGCTCCGTAAGAAGCATCGTGCCGGTCCACTCTCCGGAGTACATCTTATTAAGAAAGAGCCGTTTCTGTTGTTCCGTGCCAAAAGATTCAATCAATTTTCCGGCACCGTGCGTGAGACCCTGATATATCATAAACGCATAGTTAGCGCCCACGAGGTAATCACAGGCCGCCAGAGCGACCGTTGTGGGCATTCCCTGTCCACCCCATTCAGGGTCTTCAGTCATGGCTAACCACTCACCTTCTTTTAGAAGTTCGTAAGCCCGGTGAAAAGATTCCGGAACGGTTACCTTGCCGTTATCAAATTGGCATCCTTCCTGATCACCCAGTTCCCGGGTGGGAAGAATCTCCTTGATCGCAAGATTGCGTGCTTCGGACACAATCATATCCACCGTCTTTTTATTAAAATCCGCAAACAGTTCGGTTTTGCCAAGATCTTC
>CAXMTB010000283.1:0-3354 GCA_964195835.1 uncultured Nitrospinaceae bacterium
AACACCACGGCTTTCGGGCTGATGTCAGCGATTCCGCTTCTGCTTTTTCATGCCAAACTGACGTCGACCGCGGGTCAAATCGTGGACAGCCTGGAGATGGCATCAGTCAAAGCACTAAACAGCATCTCCTATTTCAATAGGCGTCACTTGGAAGGAAAAAAGGAGTTTTCGGATGGAAACCAGTAGGTTTCCATCCGGAAACCCCGGTTGAGAACAGCGCCCTAACGTTTGTTAAGAACGCGCCGATAAACGAACTGTCAACGTCAAAATAAAGGAGAAAAAAAATGAGAAAAAACTTATGGTTAGCCGTTGCTTTGGTAATGATTTTACCTGCCGTGTTCTTCACGGCTTCGTGTACCAAAAAGATTGTGCAAACCGATCCGGCACCGACGACCCAACCGGAAGTCTCAACGGCACCGGACAGATCCGCCGAGGAGGCCGAGCAGGCCAGACGGCTACAGGAAGATCGACTTCGCGCGGAAGCCGCTGCCAGTGAAGCTGCCGGAACGGCATTTGTCAACGAGAATATCCATTTTGCATTCGACAGCTCTGTATTGTCGGACCAAGCCCGGCAGATTTTAAACAGCAAGGCCGATTATCTGCGAATTAATTCAGGTGTGATGGTCACTGTTGAAGGATATTGCGATGAGCGGGGCACGGATGCCTACAACATGGCCTTGGGCGAACGACGCGCTGAATCGGTCAAAAATTTCCTCGTCGATCTGGGCATCAGCCACAATCGATTGAACACCATTAGTTACGGCGAAGAGCGACCCATGGCTATGGGTCGAGATGAGGCTTCTTGGGCCAAGAATCGCAGAGCCCAATTCGTGATCAACTGATTTTCGGATGATTGCAAATCCTTCAAAGACTTATCCTATGGTCAAATCGCGGGATGTCGTGCTGGATAATCTGTCAGTAACGCCTGCCGTCCTGTCGGCAGGCAACCGGCAATGCCGAATTCGAATCTGGTTTCAGCCTCCACAAAAGCAACAAGGGCTTACAAGTATATTCAATTACTTGTAAGCCCTTGCTTAATGTTATAAATTATGTCACAAATATCACTAAAAGTACGTGTTTATGTGCATGAGGTTCTGTACAAACAGAAAAAAAAGGCACTTAAGGGCGAAGCCATAGTCTGCTATTGCGAGTCCTTAATAACGCAGCTCGAAGATCCCGCTTATTGCGGGGAGATGAAAGCCTCTTTTAACCCTTCAGAGTTTTTTGATAAAGCGCTTCCAGATCAGGGACAAAACGCTTCATGTCCTCTGCTTTCGGTTTAGGAAAAACGACCGTTTGTAAAAAATCGCCATATAACAGGGGTGTTGGTCGCTGCCGATTGACGGTATAAGCCCATAGGATCATATCACCCAACTTTTTCTTAAGGTCCTCGTTTATTTCGTCGGAAAGCGACTCCCAAACCAACTGCTCAGTTTTCAATTTCTTCTCTCTAAGATTGTGCAACTCAACGTTTAAATTATTGATTTTCGTGTTCACGGTATTTAAAAGCTTGGAATTTCGTTTTTCAGCCTTTACAGCCTCATCATTGCTTTTGTTTGCGGTTTCAAGGTCCTCAGACGTACATTTGTCATTACAATAATTATCAATGACAAGATGTTTTTCACGTTCTGCCGTTTTAATTGCCGCTGATAGTCTCGGCATTAAATCTTCAAGCTCATCATGCTTTTTGGAAAGACTATCCAGCTTTGTTTTATGTGCTGCAAGTCGGGCATTTGCTGAAATTGCATTCTGAACGCGATTATTTTTGAGTTTCTCGTTGTCGGATAATCTCATTTTAAGGTCTCTCCTTTTATCATTATACGCCCCTTTTAGGGTCATCCCATTTTGTTTACGATCAATTGAGGTGACAATACCACATTGACCATATAAAGACAAAAACAACACTGTCGAACATGCTAAAAAACTGCAAAACTTGCAACGATCAAGTCTGTATGATATGGGAAACTGTCCATTATGGTGAAGTTGAATTATTTTAATCAGACAGACTGGGGAGTATAAATAACATGGAAAACATATTGGGTGAACTCTGGATGTTCAAACTGATGGCCCTGATTGCAGCGGCGTATCTTATTTATTTTTTCATTAAAGATCGAATGAAGAAAAAATAGGAAGGAATTATTTAAAGTCATCTCAAAAATGTTGTCGTGGTTTCTGGGGTCTACATCATCGATATTCGCCGAGATATCTTATCAGCATACTATTTAAAACCGTATACTTATTGTTAATTGTTCAATTTATACTTTAATAATTTCAAATAGTCAAAAATGAAAGGTTGAATCATGATTCGAATCAATGAAAACTATCTCAAACTTCAATCTTCTTATCTGTTTGTTGAAATTGCCGATCGTGTATCTACCTATCAAAAGGAAAATCCGGATACCGAGATCATCAGGCTTGGAATCGGAGATGTAACCTTGCCCTTACCACCGGCCTGCATTCAGGCATTCCATGAGGGTGTTCAAGAAATGGCGTCGGACAGCACTTTCCGTGGATACGGACCGGAACAAGGGTATGGGTTTTTAAGGGAGAAAATCGCCTTAAACGACTATCAAGCATTGGGTGCGGATATCGATAAAGATGAGATTTTTGTCAGTGACGGCGCCAAATGTGATACGGGTAATATTCAGGAAATCTTTGCAACGGACATTCGCCTGGCGATTCCTGATCCGGTGTATCCGGTGTATCTGGATACGAATGTCATGGCCGGCCGAACCGGAAATTTCGATGATGGAAGATACAGTGATATCATTTATCTGGAAAGCCTGCCTGAGAATGGTTTTGTTCCATCTCTGCCCGAAACGCCGGTTGATCTGATTTATCTGTGTTTTCCAAACAATCCCACCGGTGCCACAATATCCAGGGACAGTTTGAAGAAATGGGTCGATTTTGCCCATGAACATAAAGTGCTGATTCTTTATGATGCGGCATATGAAGCATTTATCCGGGATCCAGCCCTTCCCCGTTCAATTTTTGAGATAGACGGTGCTCGTGAGGTGGCCATCGAGTTCAGGAGCTTTTCAAAAACCGCAGGTTTTACCGGCACACGGTGCGCTTATACGGTGGTTCCTAAAACTTGCATGGCCTATGACGAAAGGGGGCAACAGCATTCATTGCATGGGCTGTGGAACCGACGCCAAGCAACCAAGTTCAACGGTGTCTCCTATCCGGTTCAGAGGGCAGCAGAGGCGACATACAGTGAAGCAGGAAAAACCCAGATCATTGAGATGGTAGATTATTATCTAAAAAATGCAGCCCTGATTCGAAATGAGATGGCCTCGCTCGGCTTTGAATTTGTGGGAGGTGAAAATTCACCTTATATTTGGGTACACTGTA
>CAXMTB010000284.1:0-3350 GCA_964195835.1 uncultured Nitrospinaceae bacterium
AGGGAAATAGGGCAAATTTGCTTCGTAATTACCCACATGATAGTCCAATAGGTTAAGAACGGATGGGTGCCTGCTGCGAAAATTGACAACCATGATATTCATGTCAGATTTCATCTCGCGGAAAAACCATGATGTAAGTGCATCGTTGGTAGACACAAAGGGAACCTGGCCTTCCTGTTTTGCTTTGACCTTCTCCTGCACCACCCAGGCAGGGTCTACCGCATGAATACACACATTTTGTGGCTCGCGACGTGTAACCTTAGCGCCCATATAGGTCCCCATAATACCAAGGCTAAGACCAGTCGAGGTAAACATTGCGTTTTCCTTCTCGCCAATGACCTCAGTTTTGGCTTCCTCAAAATCAGCAACCCGCACGGGGTCCAGCGCCTCCACTTCTTTTTCCACGCTTATCATGCCGTATAATTTGTAATAAGTATGACCATCTCCTAAGGTATGATTCATAGATACGACCAGGGCAAAGCCCGGTAAAGTCATAGTCTGCTGCAAAGGCGTGGTGGCCTGATTGTCGTCCATATCTTCTGTTTCAATCGGAACAACCGCCACCTTGAACAATGGCTCATCTTCATCGGTCGCCTGTTTTGAACGTGCACATTGAACCGGCAACAAACAATGCACGAGCTCTTCATAAGACATACTGAGCGAAAAGCCTACTTCCCCAAGCCCATATAAAGAGAAATGTTGGTCAATGGTAGGCTCAAGATCAAAGGTCTTGGCATACTCCAGTGCCACCACGCTATCTGCCGAGTTCTTTTTCACTATACGTGAAGTTATCCACGGATTTTTCTCCAAAATCATCGTTAACCGATGGCGCAGAAACTCGACTGGAGCAGCGCCTTCGTAAAGCGTTACGGTAGTAACAGGTGGCAGGTGCAGGTTTTTAAGCTCCCACTTGGTCAATTTCAGAGTTTCTCTATCATCAGGCTTAAAATGCATATGCTTGCACATTTGAAAGTTTCTTTTGTATTACCCGGAAATGCGGAAATATTTTTTTATATCCACTATCACAGGATATTGCCGACTAAAGATAACTTGCCAACATATTGACTTTTCGCTCTCTTGTTCTGAGTTAAGATGTATATCAGACATCTTGACTTTCGGGGTTATGCTCCAACAATTTTGGGCTGCCCTAGTGAAAACAGCAAGCCTGTCACCAAAAGTGCTGCACCGACTACAGGAGCAATCCATGGCGGCGTGGCTGGTGTATTGAGTCCAACATAAAACATTGCGTAGAGGGCTCCTGCAGAGAGAACTAGCCCCCCAGCAGGAATAGCCCACCGTGCCCATACAACGCCTTGCCTGAATGGCACAAACAACAGAATTAATTCCAAGATGACTACTGCAAGACAGGTGCCCCCAAGAGCTCTCATCAAAGCCAGGATGAGCACTTGAAAAGAGGGGCCTATATCAGCCCAGGGCATTCCGACAGCAGATGAGTGGTAAGGCATGAACTCTGGCCGGAAGAGGTAGGTGGCTCCGAATGCAGCCACAATCAATGTTGCTAGAAGATGGCACCCAAACGCGATTTTCATTCTCGTGTTCATTGGATTGCTCCTCTCAAATGTGATGGGGCATGATTTGTTATCCTTTATTTTTATCGTACTATTTTCGTTCTATATAATCATATTCAGCAGTTGGATTTTTTCGATCATACTTGAGCTTGAGATTACGTGCCAAAGCATCCTTATATAGATTTGTTCCTACATACTCATTAGGTTTTACGTCACCAAAAAAACGTTCCATTTTCTCACCATAGATCAACCGTTCTATTAATCCATTTCCCGGAGAGAATTTAGTTGCAATCGCAGTCTGTGGGCAGACATGCCAACATCGATAACACACAATGCAGGTGTTATGAAATTTAACAGTATTATTTTCAATTGTGATACTCCTGGTCGGACATTCATAGATACAATTACCGCAAAGATCACATTTTTCTGAATCACAGATAGGCAAGGGAATAATTCTCTTTTTGATATAATTTAAAATAGGTCCCACTTTATCATAAAAAATTCCGCCTTGATTCGACTCGATTTTGTAATGAGATGCCAACGGTTCTCCATTTATTATATTGGCAGCAACAGCACGGCCGAATTTTTCCGCTTTTTCTAACTCATTTTGATTCGGTCGTTTCGGAAAAAGTCCAAAAAGAGTGGGAAATGAACTGCACCCTCTTAACTGAATACCGCCTATTACTGAAGCTCCGGTTTTAGTTACAGCTTGTGACAAATGCCACAATGACTTAGCGGGAGCACCGCCCGAAGTAATGAAAACAAAGGCCTTTTTTTGGGCAAAATCAAATCCGCTATCTGCTAGATATTTAGGTATTACTTCTGCCGGCCGGTTTTCAAAGACAGGACATCCAATTCCTATTAGATCGGCATTATCCGGCTTCCATCTGTTGCGGTGTAAAAATCTGACTTGATCGACTTCAATTCCGTAAATTTCTAAACCGTTTGAAATGGATACACAGACTTTAAGCGTATTTCCTGTCTGGCTGAAAAACAATATGCTTGCCTTCATATTATTACCAATTTGAATTGGTCTAATTCACAGCACAACGTTTTTGGGTGAGAGGTATCATGAGAACTCCTTATCTCAAGATAACAGTTATAGAATTGAAAGTTATCAATAAAGTCAACATTTCTTGCCAACATCTTGACTTTTGCTAACTAAAAAACCAGTCAACATATCCACTGTACATCTTGACCTTTTAAGAATGTTTCACGACTTTCGATGTATAGACATCTGGAGTTATCAAATAAAAAAAGGCAGGGCCATTTTGACCCTGCCTGAATAAACTTCAGTACAGAAAATTATAAATGATTAAATATAATTCAATTTTATTCTAAACCAGATATTTGATTCTTCACTAAACCTTCCTGCTTCACCATATTATCTAATAACCCTATCACTCCATCTGCAAAACCCTCATGCCACGCTTTCATAAACTCCAAAGAATCTTTAGAGCATAAACTTTGAGTTTCATCATTTAAACAATTATCTACATATTTTTTATTTACTTTCCCGCCTGTCCTTTTCCCTTCAATAAGCCCCTTCTGGTATCCATCATGACTATAATCGCTTCTGATTTCCATTGTCCCTCCCCACAAACCTTTTAAAAGAAATCTGTCCCTGTCTCACAACAGGTTTGGCTTTTTCCTGAAAAAAAAGATCTCCATAGGGAACAAAAGTTCCTATGAAGACCTTAAAATGGTTTCTTAAGAAAAAACTTTCCCATTGCAGTTTCCTCCCTTGTAAAAAGTTTATCAAACAAGAGCCGCCAAAAATCCTATGGAAATGTATATAAAAAATCATTAATAGTATTTGCA
>CAXMTB010000285.1:0-3326 GCA_964195835.1 uncultured Nitrospinaceae bacterium
ATTGTATGCCACTGTTCGAATACGGATGGGAAGGCCGCTAAAAGGGCGGGGGAGTCAGAAAACCTGTTTGAACAGAGGGCATAACTTTCGTGGACCTAAAGTGCCCTGTTAGATCTTGAGGATAAAAATGGGACATCCCCGGATCGATTAAAATCGGTCCGGGGATTTTTTTTGCCCGGACCCTAAATAAAACACAATTTAGGGAGGGAGAAAAACGATGAAAAGATGGATTGGTTTTTTAGTTATTCTTATTGCTTTAACGTTTTCGGGATTAAGTCAGGCTCAAGATAAAAAAACAGATGAACCTTCAGTGACAACACTTGAAGAAGTTGTCGTAACCGCAACAAGACAGGAAGAAAAAATATCATCTGTACCGGCAAATGTAACCGTAGTGAACGAAACGGATATCAAAAACAGCACAGCCTATGACATTCCTGATCTTTTAAGAAAGCAAGCAGGTGTCCATGTTAATGATATTGCAGGAAACCGGCGAAACTATACGGTCGACCTTCGAGCTTTTGGTGAAACCGCATCATTAAACACACTGGTATTGGTTGATGGAAGACGCATTAACCAGGCAGATTTGAGCGGTTCCGATTGGGCCCTGATTCCCCTCGACAGGGTGAAAAAAATTGAAATTATCAGGGGTGGGAGGGGAAGTGTTCTATACGGAGACAATGCCGCTGGAGGTGTTATTAATATTATAACAAAAGAAGGCGAGGCATTTAAGACCGGGGCCGAAATAAACGGAGGTAGCTATGACACCTTTAAGGGAAGCGCTTTTGTGAGTGGAACTCAGAGCAAGTTGTCTTATGCGTTATCGGGCAGTTATTTGACATCAGACGGATACAGGGATAACAGTGACACCGAAGCCAAAGATTTGGGGATTAATCTGGGTTATTATCAAAACGATATCGTGAAATGGAATTTAAGCAGCGGCTTTCATAAAGACAGCACCGGACTACCGGGAGCGATCAAGACCAGTGAATTTGCAGCCGGCGCATCAAGAACAGACTCACTTCAACCTGATGACTTTGCCGATGTTGAAGATTATTATGTCAAACTGGCGCCGGAGATATTTTTCTTGAATGACAGTCTGTTTAAAATCGATTTTTCTTTTAGAAATAGAAGTTCATTATTTTTTAGTTCCTTTTCCGGAGGAACCTATGAAGGTGATACAGACATTGAAACGGTTGCACTTTCCCCCCAGTTTGTTTTCAAAGAAAAGATAATTGGATTCAACAATAGTTTAACTTTTGGTTTGGATTTTAAGGATGCTGCTGAAGATATCACCAACACGACCATGTACCTGGGTTATCCGGATGTGGGTGTGTTTGAACTGGGGAAAAAAAACTACGGATTTTACATTCATGACGAAATCTACCTTTTGGACAGTCTTGCCATTTCCGCAGGATATCGGTATGATAAGGCAGAATTTACATTTAAACCCAGCACTCCGGATTCCACTGAAATGAGTGAAAATCTTTACACGGCAGGTATTAATTACAATTTCTTTAAAAAATCATATGCATATTTCAGTTTTTCTCACAGCTTCAGATATCCGGTGCTGGATGAACTATTCAACTTTTATACAAATACCATAAATACAGATTTGGTGCATCAAACATCCGACGATTATGAACTCGGTGCCCGGTATTATTTCACACCAAGCCTGTTTGCAAATGTAAATTTCTTTTATATCGATACAGAAAATGAAATTATTTACGACCCGGCCAGCGGGTTCTTTGGCGCCAATGTGAATCTGGACGGGAAAACACGGCGGGACGGAGTGGAAGTTGTCCTCAGCAAGGTTTATGAAAAAATGACATTGAGCGGGAGTTTTACCTATACGGATGCAAAGATAATCGGCGGCAATTATGATGGAAGTAAATTCCCCAACGTCCCCAGACACAAAGCGACAGTAAACACATTGTTTTCTCTGGGGCATGGCTTTTCTTTAAATGTAAACGGGTTTTGGGTAGGCGAACGACCTTTTGTTAGTGATTTTGCAAATGCCTTTGATGATCAGGACGATTATTTCGTTCTGAACACAAAATTAAAGTATCACTGGAAAAATCTAACCACCTTTTTAAATATCAACAATTTAACCAATGAAGAATATTCGGAATATGGCGTTCTAAGCACTTTTAGTTCTCCATGGGAGGAAGCTTTTTATCCTTCGCCAAAGATCAACTTTCTTTTCGGGGTTTCGGCTGATTTTTAATTCTTAAGTTTTTGGTATATCGTAGATGCCCAAGAACTCCTATTTTGGGCATCTGCCAAATATTGACAGGAGAACATATGTTGGATCTATTTATTAGCGGCGGGCCGGTCATGTATCCTCTGCTGGCCTGTTCCATCATCGTGATGACCGTGATTATTGAACGAATTATCTTCTGGATCGGCATGAATAAAAACAGGAACAAAGCCCTGGTCGATGAGGTCCTTGATCTTTGCCGTACTGGAAGCTGGGATACCATAAGGGTTAAGACCAAAGGCTCAAAAGATTATATCATTAGAATTCTCGTCTCCGGAATTCTTCATCGAGATTTTTCTATGGCCAAAGCCATGGAATCTGCTGCTGCCGAAGAGATCAAAGGGATGCAAAAGTATATGGCGGTAATCGATACTATGATTACCGTAGCACCGCTACTGGGTATCTTCGGTACCGTCATCGGAATTATTCTGTCTTTTGAAATGCTGGGCACCGCAGGAATCGAACACCCCCAAGCTGTAACAGCAGGAATTGCCCAGGCCCTTATTACCACGGCAGCAGGGCTCGGGATTGCGATTCTATCTGTCTTTCCGTTCAATTATTTTAATTCCAGAATTGAAAAAGCAGCGCTTGATATCGAAAAGTATGCCACCAGCCTTGAAATCGTTTATGAAAAACTGTCTAACAATAGCGGCAAACACAAAGGGGATAAAAATGAAAATTAATTTTCAGACGAGCAAAAAAGTCCGAATTGAAATGCTCCCTCTGATCGATATTGTGTTTCTGCTCCTCGTGTTTTTTATCTATGCCATGCTTTCCATGGCAGTGCATCGCGGGCTGCCGGTTTTGCTTCCGACATCTTCATCCGCTAAAATCGACAAAGAACTTTTACTTTCTATTACCGTAAAATCAGACGGAACAGTATATGTGGATAAAGATCAGATTGATCTCGACGATCTTGAATCGTTTTTGAAAGCAAAAACCATATCCGATAAAGAAATCGGCATCCTGCTTTTTGCTGATCGCAGTCTTTCCTACCAGAATCTTTTCCGGGTTTTGGACCAAATCTGGACTGCGGGTATTCATCGAATTTCACTCCAGGCGGAAGTTG
>CAXMTB010000286.1:0-3324 GCA_964195835.1 uncultured Nitrospinaceae bacterium
CTATTTCTTTATTTTATGTGTATTTTAAGCATATTATCTCGGTCAGGCCCCAGAGGTCACTCGCCTCTTTTCTGCTTTTCATATCACAAATGGTTAATTTTAAAATAGCTAACGGCAAAACACAGCCCTTGGAGCATTGATTTCGAACCGAGACCTTAAAAATATCGGGCTTTAATTCTTTACCCTGTAAGGCAGTAATCGTAACCGTATCAAAATTTAACTTTTAATGTCAAATTTTTCGTAACAGGAAAAATAGGAGGGTCGGTTTTGAGAGGATAATAAAAAAGGGCGAATTTCCTGAATCGCCCTATGTAAATGTTTTGAAGAAAGGTTAACAATCCTACAAAGCCCTTAGGGCCGCTTTAGCCCGAATATTTCACATTTTAAAATTCAACTTTATTTAGAGTTTACAATCGAGCTCTCTTTTAATATATTTTTAACATCAACTCACTGGTACCGGTATCCGATTCATTAGCCTATGCTCTCTGTATCCGGATTCCAGAATAAAGCATTATATATAAAAGTTATATTTCGGGAGGTTAGCATGCCGGTTCACGTAGAAAAAGTTCTTAAAGAAACTATTGCACGTATAACAGGATTAAAGAAAGGTTGTCCCCCTCTTGGCAGCATAAAAGTAGAAAACGGAGAATCAGAAACACAGAATATCATAGCCGATTTTTTAAAAAATATAATCGGTCAGAGTTCAGTTTTGAAAGACGCACGACTCATCAAGTTATACAATCAGCTAAAGAATGATTTTATTCGGTTTTATTCCATAAACCAGAATAGGTTGTTTCTGGAGGAACGCTGGAAAATACTAACAGGTTTGGATGATGATAATCTGTCCGCTAAGGCAGTCACGGAAATTTGGGCGCCGGAAGTGAGTATAGCGGATGAGGATATTCTTCCTAAATGGAAATTATCGAAAGTTACTCCAAATAAAAAACCTTACAAGCCGGAAGAAGTGGTCTTACAGGTAAACGGTTTGTATTCATTGCCGGATAGTATACCGGAATTTCTTCACAGAGATATCAGAGACGAATGGAACCGAGTGATAGATATTCCTGATGATGTTGTATTCGATTATGACCATCCAGTACCGTTATTCAGCCCGGACAACAGCCATGAACTAATTTCATGTTTAAATGAGTTGGATGAAGAAATCGGCTTCGAAAAAACTCAAGGAGTATTCCGTGCGGATTACAAAGTGCCTGTCGTTCTGTCGATTTCTGTCACCCATCCGCGCATTGATCGCTTATGCAGCATGTGGCTGAGAAATATCATGGAAGAAAAATACTACAAAAATATGCGGTTTTATTATCTCTCTGAAGGAACAACAGGCAACATCAAAAAAGCACTCGGCTTTTATCCTCGGAGAAAGGCGGTTTTCTCGGTCTCCGGAAAATATGCCAATCACTTTAATACACTTAAATATTTTCAGCTTATTCTGGAAAAAACTCACGGTATACGTGCTGGATTTAAAATTGACGCTGATGAGGGAATCAGGTCCAGTGATCTTCAAGCCGCAACAGGTAAAACATGGTTTCAGACCCTGTGCCATGAATACTGGGGCGGGACAGCAGAAGATGCCCGGGGAATGCCGGTTTATCTTGGTGTCAATGTGGGAGAGTATATCAATGAAAGGGATATAAAAACGTTCGGATATGAAAATAGCCTTCGTAAACCAGACGTTAAATTTGACGGTAATTTTATCGGGGCTGATATATTCTTTAACAAGGGAATCGCGCACGCACGCGCAACCGCACTGTATAACAAAGCTGCAGGCAGACTTGATGATTTTATTTCCCATCCCATTGTCAAGGGCGGTGGCTACGGAATAGATAATTATTCATTAAGAAAATATGCACCTTTTACATTTTCTGAAGTCGGACGTGCGGAAGATCAGCAATTTTATCTTTCAGGCTTAGCAAAGGGCGTAAACGGGATTTTTACTCCAGATTTGCGAATTGCACACTATAAACAAAGCCTGGCCAGGTCGGAAAGTACGACGGAAGCCACTCGTTTTCTCGGAGACATGTTCCGTCTTGTCATATTCCAGGAAATCGTTGGGTTTTTGGGCGTGAAAGATTTAATAGATCCAATGCCGGGTGTTTTTGCAGGAGAGCTTGCCAGGATTCAAGCCTTCTTCAGCATACTGTATAGAAGTTATTCATATTGTGCAAAAGGTGAAACATCTACTGGTGATCTGGTGTTCGAACGGGGTCTTAAGGAGCTGCAGGGTTTGATAGATGATGTCGAATCTGGCCGCATCAGACAACAGTGGGAAATCGAACAGAACGATTTTGAAACTCTTGTCGATGCCATTGATACATGCAACAGGAATGAACTTTTTTCAGCTGTTCTAACCATGGAAGTAAAATAGGTCGATTATGTGTTGACAAAAAGTATTGACTTAGTGCTTAAGTCTTAATCTTCCCAAAATTCAAGGTTTAGAACCGAAGTCAAACTTGTCGATACACTTGCCATAAAACCATTTTTAAACATTTTTTCTATATTTCAAGATTTTCCTGTGGCCACATCACCATTCACCGTCCCCAGATAAAATAGAAACTTATAAATTTAGGATGTCCCACAAGACGCCTACTTCATGGCATGGTTATCCAATTAACCTGTTTTGAATTTCTGAATAAATTAATTTTGTAACAGGAGTTGATATTCCTAAAGCTTTTCCTTCTCTAATGATGGTGCCTCCATACAGGTCGCCTTCATTTATTTTACCTTTATTCTCAACATCTCTTTGGTACGATGTCTTTGTATCGTATGGAAAATTATTTGCCTTATTGATTGATTCATCGATGATATTTTCAGGCAGCTCAACACCCTTTTCCCTTGCAATGATAAAAATTTCTTGCATTATTCCATAGACAAGTTCTTTTGCTTTCTTATCTTCCACAATTTCTCCGAGGGTCTTGCCGGTAAAAACGGTTACTAAGCCAAAGGAAGCAATAAAAATATATTTACTCCATATAGAGGGATAGGGGTCATTATTCCACTGATAATTAATGCCCATATCGTTTAAAAACCTAATTACATTATCAGCATTAAATCCAGGGAACTTAGGGTCCTTTCCAAATAGGATTTTTCCATCACCACCACTTTGGCCAATTACACCAGCTTTTTGAATATGTGTACCAACAAATACACATGCTGGAAGCACAATCCCGTTATTCAGGTTTTTTCTAATCCGATCGTAAATATCTGCTCCATTTAATAATGGCATTATCACGGTTTTTTTATTTACTTTCGATCTGATTGATTTAACAACTTCATCCAAATTATAGCTCTTAACGCAGAGTAAGAATA
>CAXMTB010000287.1:0-3322 GCA_964195835.1 uncultured Nitrospinaceae bacterium
AAAAATATGGCTTCAGTCTTTACCGTTTTCACGCCTCGCAGGCAGGATGCTTCAGGCTTCTCCGGAAAGGGGCGGCGGAAAGGGAGAAGGCTCCGTCCTGGGATCTTTCGGCAATTTATTTGGGGATTAGCCCGGATTGTTATATACCAACCACACGTGCTTCGCCTTTCGTAGTGAAACGAAGATCCCGTTATCGATGGAATATACGGCAACACTGCCAAAGGCGGGCAAGCCTCGAAAATCGCTCAAGATAGATGTAACATCTTTATATAATTTAGTTTTATATAATAAGTTTGACATGATTGAATTTACTATGCTATAAAATAAATGAGTCTATCAACGATGCATAC
Source organism: uncultured Nitrospinaceae bacterium (assembly GCA_964195835.1). Classification (GTDB taxonomy): domain Bacteria; phylum Desulfobacterota; class Desulfobacteria; order Desulfobacterales; family UBA11574; genus UBA11574. The sequence continues at coordinate 351 of CAXMTB010000287.1, forward strand.
GGTTTTTCAGTTCAACACATTCTAAACTGCTCGAATCTTATCCCACACTTGATATTCTTGTTCGGTTTTCGCTTATAGCAATCTTGTCTACACAGCGACGCTTCTGTTCATCATCGACGAGAAACTGACAACCAATTCCCCCTGTTTTTGGATCTATCAAGAATTGATCGGCTTCAATTTTTAACGTAAATGTTTCTCAATCCAAGCGTTAAACAATGAAAGGACGGTTATGAGAATAGGTTTTCTGAAAATTCCCATATGCTGCCCCAAAGAGTGGTATTTCACCTCTTTGGGGACATTTGCCAAACGTTAGGGGCCAACACATTTTGACGCTTTATTTTAAATTAGTCTTTCGTCTCCATTGTGATGGCCACGTAATCCGGATCGTATTTTCGCACCGGATCCGTGGTAATTCGGAGAGAAAGGAGGGGGTCATGTATTTTCAACAAGCAGATCTTTTTTGGGGTATGAGCAGAAATTTTGTGAAGAAAATTATGGACGTTGCGGAAAAAGAATCTCATCAGAAAGGACATTTTCTCTTTCATGAGGGAGATCCCGCCACTTATTTTTACATTTTAATTAAAGGACGCATTAAGCTGACCATCGGTGAGGTCGGCCAGATGGTTCATACCGTGGATCATGCTGGAGAGGCTTTCGGCTGGTCAAGCCTGATCGACCGGGATGTTTATTCTGCATCGGCTGAATGTAGAAAAGATACGATATTGCAGAAATTCGACAGAAGAACTTTACAAAAGATCCTGGAAGAAGACCTGACAAACGGGATCATCTTCTATAAACGCCTGGCGGGAACAATCGGCTATCGTTTACTCTGCAGTTACAAGATGAGCAGCTCTTCATCCATAGCCGATACTTCACCAACCTTAGGTTCCGGTCAGATCGAACACTCTGAAGCTGCTGCATAAATTTTACCCCTTATTGATCATAAATAATACCGGTCAATAAGGTTAGCTATCCGACTTCCATTTCTTTGGGCTTGAGTGTTTCAAATAATCACCCATTATTCAACGATATAACGAAAGGAGGTCATTATGGCAGTCAAAGTCTTAATCAAGAGAAAAATTAAAAACAACAAGTTGAACGAAGCTTCTAGACTACTTATCAAAGCACGGTATGCTGCCATGGGTCAGCAGGGTTATATTTCATCGGAGACGTTGACTGACTTCGACGATCCCAACACGGTGATGGTAATATCCATGTGGCAGAAAATCGAGAATTGGAATCAATGGAAAAATACTGATTTGAGATCGGAAATTGATACCGGGTTTGAAGCATTGCTTGATGGATCGACCAAATACGAATACTATAACTTAGGATTGGTGCTTTGATCGAATCAATTCAAAATAATCCGTGCAGCTTGTTGAAGCGAGGCAGAAACCCCACATACCGGGGTCCAAGATAAATCTAATCTCCTGCTTCAACAATGCTGCGGTATGCTTACCTTTCGAACATTTTACATGGTCTTTAAATACTCTCTAATGATCAAAGTTGCACTTGCTCCTTCACCTGCAGCACTTGCCACCTGTTTTGTGCTTTTGTCTCTCACGTCGCCTGCGGCAAAAATACCCGGTACACTCGTCTCCAAAATGTGAGGGTCGCGATCCGCATAATCTTTTGGCCGCTTACCCCTGTGCAACAGATGGTGACCGGTAATAACAAAACCCCATGGATCCAGCACAACACCGCTTCCTTCAAGGAAACCGGTATTCGGTGTCAGGCCAACAAAAATAAAGGCCCCGTCCACCGGCAATGTTTCCTCTAAACTGGTCTTATTGTTTAAAAGTCGTATTCCTGTAAGTTTGGAGTGCTCTCCGATGAATTCCTTCACTTCAGTGTGCCAGCGAATATCGATTTTAGGATTACTGAAGACACTCTCCTGAATAATCTTGGTAGCCTTGAATCGAGAGTTTCGCACCAGCATGGTGACCTTCTTAGCAAACTTGGTAAGCAGCAAACTTTCTTCGGTGGCGCTGTTCCCGCCGCCGATTACGGCAACCCGCTTGTTCACATAAAAGGGTCCATCGCAGGTGGCACAAAAATGCACTCCAGCGCCAAGATACTCGTTTTCACCAGGAACGTTTAGACGCTTATAGCGGCTTCCGGTGGCAATAAGCAGTGCTCGAGCACTATACACCTGTCCGTCTTCGGTTTTCACACAGTGATAATTGTGATGACGCCGGACTTCTACGACCTCCTGGGCCTGCAATAACTCAACCCCAAATCTTTCAGCCTGCAAACGCAACCGTCTGGAGAACTCAATGCCTGCCACGCCATCGGGAAACCCAGGCATGTTGTCCAGCTTTTCAGTGCCGGCGGCCTGTCCACCAAAAGCGGCACGCTCAATGACCAGGGTGTCGATATATTCGCGAGCCGCGTAAAAAGCGGCGGTGAGCCCCGCCGGACCGCCCCCTAGAACCAGCAAATCATAATGACTGCGACTGGCAGAAGTCTTCAATTCCAGTTTGGCTGCCAGTTCAGCGTTGCTCGGTTCCACCAGAAAAGATCCGTCGGCAAATACAATGGTAGGAATAATGCGCTTTCCCTTGTTTGTCCGGATCACGAATTCTTCGGCTTCTTTGTCTGCTTCGATATCCACCCAGGTATAGGGAATCTGGTGCTCACCCAAAAATTGTTTGTTCTGTCTGCAATCAGGACACCAATGGGCACCATAAACCGTAATCTCAGGTTTTGCCATAACTGACCTCATGTATGGGTTTACGCCTAATGTTATTACAACCTTGAATGTTCGGTTCCAGGTTCAGGGTTTAGGTTATAATATAGGGACAGAAGGCCGGAAGGTAAGAAGTTTACCCGCCTTTGGCGGCGCCGGAGGCGACCAGGGATCAGAAGTTTGGAGACGACGGGAACTGCCGACCTTCTTACGTTCTAACCTTTTGAGTTTCTAAAAAAAATAGGTTTAACATGGAACCGTGAATCTTGAACCGTTCAACCTA
>CAXMTB010000288.1:0-3304 GCA_964195835.1 uncultured Nitrospinaceae bacterium
TTCTCACCTCGCCTCCCACGGTTCATTATATGATACCAGGCGCCGGGATATTCGATTCGCAATGGTCTGGTCATGATTTTCAAATACTATACACGGCGCTATGAGTCAAGCAAAGACTTGACCCCTTTTTCTTTTTACAACGGTGTCCAGAATTTGGCTTCAAAAAACAGCGTATATCCTCTTTAGCGTCCCCATAGCTTCAATCCATGAAGTGTTCTCATATAAGTTGTTGCGCAACCATCGGATAAATTTTACCGACAACTGAGTAGGCCTTCTGGGCTCTGTAAGAAAGGCTGGCAATTTGTCTCTCCTGGTTTTGATGCTGGCCAGGAGTTTATCAAGTCTCTTGCGGCGTCGATTATCTTCAATCTTATTTTCAACACCTTCTTTTTTAAGACATTGCTCAAGAATCAGCATCAAGTTATGTGCTATGCAAATGAATTGGGCTTGCATATTCTTTGCTGTAAACGATGTTGCCCATGCTTTTTTTTCAGCTAATTTGTTTTTCACCTGATCGAAAATCTTCTCGATATCCCATCTGCTTTTGTAAAGATACGCGATAAGTCCTGGGGGTAAATTAGACAAGCTTGTAACAAAACCATATGTTTCTCCGGATACTGGGCATCTATATACTACACGGAACATGGACACACCCGAACAGCCAATCATTTGATAACTCTGGACCCCGGCGTTAATTGGATCTTTCTTATCGTAACCCAACTCAGCCATGACCATTAATTCCATGTTCTTCTTTTCTCGACTGACAAAATAAATCCCACCGGCATGCTTCCATTTAAACCATTGCAAGAAATCGATACCGGCTCTATCCCAAACATATATTACTTTTCGGCCTTTTGGAGCTCCCTGGCGAAGAGTTTCAATGCCAAGACGTTTCAGAGCGCGTGTGTCATGCTCTCTTTTTCGAATGCCACTTGTATCTGCTAATGTTAAATGACGCAAAGCATGGGTTCTCAAATCGGCGGAATAAAAATGCTGGGTTGGATGTTTTTTTCCTGACTTCTTCACATCGTGAACAGCAGCAGCATGATAATGACCATCTCCTGCATAAATGTCATATTCGCCTAGCGGCGCAAATTGTTCAAAAGGATCAGCTTGCTGATTGATTGTCCTCATTTTCTCATACAATGAAAGACTAACCTCCCTGCATAATTTTAACCGACGCCTGCTTTTAAGTGTTTCAAAAAAAAGAGACCGCTTTACAACAGCCCTGCCTACGTCGAACAACTTTTGAAGAAATGCTCGTCCACTTGGCTCTTGTGACAAAGTTCTCAACAGCCCCGTCTCGATCCATTTCTGATCAGTCAAAGTGTTGCATTTTCGTTTGTGGTTGCATTGTTGAACCAGACCAGTTAATGGCTGAATCAACTTCCTAAATAACGTCTGTGGTGTAGGGGATTGTGTATTCATATAAAAAATTTCCCCGCCCCACTTCAAAAGTCAAGCTTTAAATGCATTTATTTCAATGTTTTCAGCCTGTTAGCATAATTATAACCCCCCCAAAAGACCCCCTCGTTTCTGCACTTGTTAAAATGCTATCTAAGGCCTCCTATCATGCTTATATTACGGTTTTTTATTTGAATTTCTGGACACCGTTGAACAGCCTGGAAAAGTTTAACTATTGCCTTAAAGGGCTTATGAAAAAATGATTTGTGAAAATCAACCGTTTTGAATAAAGTGAAGAAAGCCATTATTTGTCTTTTGAGCTTTTTGTCCGTTAAATTTTTTCAGCGCGGAGGAATTATGGAAAGAATTATCAATATCCACATCGAAAAACTTCCTGAGGGTTTTTATCTTGCCACGTCCGATGAGATCCAGGGGTTGGTTGCACAGGGCAGAACCGTAGTGGAAACAATGGAAATTGCCCGAGATGTTGCGCGCAGATTGCTGGAAGCACAGAGTGGGCGAAAAAAATCTCTAAAATTGCCGCCGGTAAAGAAAAGTTTTGACCTGCAACTTGTCGTAGCTCAATGACATGGGCCGATTTTCAGGATTCAGGTATCGAGAGATAATCAAGCGCCTCAAAAGATTCGGTTTTGTATTCGATCGCCAGGCCGCAGGCAGCCATGAGGTGTGGTTTAATGCAACCACAAATCGTTACACCACAATTCCGAATCATCCTGGTGACATGCCCGATGGTACGTTGCGGGCTATTTTGAAACAGGCGGGTATTGCCCCGGATGAATTTTTGAAAAAGTAATTAGTTTCCGTCTGAATACGAATTAGTTTAAACTCCACCAATATCATAAAGCACTTAGCCCCGTAGGGTGATAACTTACTAGTTGTGCGGTCGCACAACTAGCGTCTTTAATCTCTTGTCCGTGTACATCCGTGTGTGTCTGTGGCTAATAAAAGGTTGCCGGAGATAGGTTCAGAATTTGGACTCGGGAAATACAGTTCCGTCAGTAGTATTGTAATGAGAACTGAACAGTTAATATTGCAGAATAAGAAGTTGAAAAAGAGGCTCGAAAAAATACGTTCGGTAATGAGCAAGAGTCAAGCAAAGACTTGACCCCTTTTTACTTCCTTTATTTCTGACCCTTCATTTCTATTGTTTTTATGTGATCTAATTCCTAATCAAGCAATAGCATCAACCAAGGTAGTCCTTTGCTGCATCTCGAAGTTACAAAAGCATGAAATGTTCCTTCAACATCTGGTGTTATGTATGAGGCGCCAACTATCTGTCCAGCATCGTTTATCCCAAAAGCCTCACTCTCACTTCCGTCCCCCAGTGTGCCCAGGTCCTGCATCCCCTCACTGTTTTGTCTTAGGAATGCATGAAACAATCCGCCTGCTGTATATGATCCACCAACTATCTGTCCAACTTCGTTTATCGCGTTAGCACCACTGCTATTCCCGCCCAGTGTACCGAGGTCGACCATCTTTCCATTTTGTTGCCATAGGACAGCGTGGGATTCACCACCTGATGTGCCTGACACACCACCTATCTGTCCAGCATCGTTTATCCAAAGAGCCGCGCTATTATTTCCGCCCAGTGTCCCACGGTCGACCAGCGTTTCATTCCGGTATAGGAAGGCGTGTGATTCAGGTTGTGGTCCACCTTCAACTTTTGGTGTGATGTCTGACCAACCAACTATCTGTCCAGCATTGTTTATCCAAAGAGCTTGACTCTCACTTCCGCCCAGTGTGCCGAGGTCCTTCGGGGCGCTTTCGCCATTTTCCCATAGGACAGCGTGTGATTCACTACCTAATGTGTCTGACACGCCTACTATCTGCCCAGCATCGTTTATTCCAAAAGCTTCACTATCACCTTCAACGTCTTCCA
>CAXMTB010000289.1:0-3269 GCA_964195835.1 uncultured Nitrospinaceae bacterium
AAATTATTAGCAAGGCTTATTGACGCGATTAAAAGGTCCATGGGACCTATCGGAATCCTGGATATTTCTAATGAGGCTCTGATTTTTGGATATATTTTAGTACTCTTCTCATCAAAAGGTATAATTTCAAAAGTTGATACAAACTTTTCGGTTACCAAGGCCTATCCCTCTTACGCATAACGTCGCGTGTCATGGGCGGCGTGTTTTTCGCCGGCCCTTGCACACGCATGTTGGGCATTTTTAGAACGAAAATAGCCGTTGTAGAATGGTAATAACTTTTAATTGTGTTTCCGGATCAATAGTCCCGAGCTTTTTGACGAGTCGTTTTTTATCAATAGTTCGGATCTGGTCTAAGACAATTTGTCCTTTTTTCTTTTTGAATGTGCATGAGACTCGGGTGGGATAATCTTTCCCGGCGGTGGTCATCGGAGCGACTATTACGGTGCGGATGTGTTTGTTCATTTCATTAGGTGAAACAATCAAACATGGTCTGGTTTTCTGAATTTCGGAACCAACTGTAGGATCAAGATTTGTCAAATATACATCAAATCGGTTTGCTACCATTGCCATTCATCGTCATCCCAAGAATGTGAAATGTTTTCGACCTCATCTATAATCATATCATCGCCTTTATCAGCCATAGCCTTAAAAGCGTCATCCCATCCGGCTCTTGGATTTGCTACAGGTCGTATAATTATCTGATCTTTATCAACATCTAACTCAACATCCTCCATGATCCCAGTCTGTTCGAGCAGAGGCTTTGGAATACGTATCCCTTGGGAATTCCCGATCTTCACTATACGTGCTCTCATATTTGACCTCCTTGACAAGAAATGTTAATACATTGTAATTACATTTCCTTTAAAAGTCAAGAATCAAAAGTATAGTTTCTTGTCAAATTATGCTGCCCAACAAGTAATTATATAGTTTTTTTCTTGGTTACTCCCGCTAAAAATTTTCTGGATAACATGCGATTTGTAATGTTATCCCGCAAGACCTTAACATTATTTTTTAACCGAGCACTACTTGCCACTGTACGACATTAATTGATGATTGACTAAAACGCTGTTTGAAGCCATCATCTACCTGTTTTTTCTACAAAAACAAAAGGAGGTAGAAATGGACTTTGAAAGTGTTTCTGTAGAAAACAGCAAGTGCCAGCATAAATATTACTCGCCAGAAGCGGACAAATCAACAACTTTCCCCAACCAGGTGATTCAACCCGATCCGGACCACAAGATACCAAGCCCCGGAATTAGTTACTTTTTGCAAAAGATGTCCAATGAAGGACTTTGTGGCCAAGCACATGTAAGACACTATTTGCATGACATGCATTGTCGCAATTGCCGTCCGAATACGATCCGCAATAGCGGGTTTACAATTATTTCTTTTCTCCGTTTTATGAAATCTGCCTGCCGGAAGCACCTGGAAACCATCACCAGAAACGATGTCAGCGCTTTTATTGAGCATGAGCAGGATCGTGGTCTGGCCCCCACAACTGTCAGCACTCATCTGCGAGCATTGTATGCTTTTTTAAACTATTTGATCGAGTATGATGTGGTTCATCCCGATGTTCTCAAACGCAAGATGCACATCAAACTCCCCGATGCTTTGCCGCGAGCCATTGATCCGGAAGACATTAAACAGTTGCTTGCCGTTATTAAGAAGCCACGAGATCGAGCCCTGATTTTGTTATTGTTAAGGACCGGCATGCGTATCGGTGAGTTGTTGAATACAAAACTGAGGGATCTGAATCTTAAAGACAAAACCATTGAGATCTTCGAAGCCCAGAAGAATCGGGTCGGAAGGGTCGCTTACTTAAGCGATGACGCTTGTGGCACTTTGAAGAAATGGCTGAAGTTGAAAAACCCGCAAACAGAACATTTATTTTATGGCCGTGGCGGCCGGAGTCTGTCTTATAGTATGGCCCGTGAATTATTTGGCAAATATTTGAATAAAGCCGGCTTGTCTCATAAAGGTTACACGCTGCATTGTCTGCGCCATACCTATGCCAGCGAGTTGTTAAATGCCGGGATGCGTCTGGAGTGTCTGCAGCAACTTCTGGGACACAGCAGTATCGAGATGACCCGGCGGTATGCCCGTCTGACCGACAACACTCGCAGAGAAGAATACTATAAAGCCATGGAAATCATTGAAAGGGGGGATATAAATGGCAATTACCGATTCGATCCTGAACTACCGTAGGTTCCTGAAACGAAGAAATTGCTCCAGTCATACCATTCGAAACTACATGAATACGCTTAAGCACTTCGTGCTTTGGGCGAATGTGCCCATCGAGCAGGCGACCCATAAAACCATATTAGCTTTTATCGATCATCTTTTGGATAGGCGGCTGAAGCCTAAAACCATCAACTGTTACCTGGACAGCATCCGCGGCTTTTATGATTATCTCATCAACGAGGAAGAAATAGCAATGATCCATCCGGTAAAGCGCGGCTACACTCTGCGTCTGTCTCGGCCATTGCCCAGGTATCTGAGAGATGAAGCGGTTATCAGTTTGTTTGCCGTCATTAACAACCGTCGGGATCGCGCCATGTTTATGTTGATGCTTCGTTGTGGGCTGCGAGTAGAAGAAGTGGCCAATCTCTCTTTGGCTGCTCTTGATTTACCAAGAGCCCAATTGTTTGTTTACGAGGGCAAGGGGTCTAAAGACCGCGTTGTTTATCTAAGCCACGATGCCTATCATGCACTTATTACATATCTGAAAGTCAGGCCTTCATCGAGGGTAAAAAAAGTCTTCCTGGTCGAGAAAGGTCGTTTTAAGGGCAAGCCGCTAAAGGTCCGTGGCATACAGTATCGCATGAAACATTACGCGCAAAAGGCTGGTTTAAAAATTTCCTGCCATCAATTGCGGCACACCATGGCTACTCAACTGCTTAATGCCGATGCTGATCTGGTGACCATACAGGATCTTTTAGGGCACACTCGCATCAAAACTACACAGAGGTACTCACGTATAACGAATCGGAAGGTTCAGCGGGATTACTACAAAGCTATGGCGAATGTGATGCAGCGTCATGGCTTTGAGAATAAAAAAAGCTTGACAACAGAAGAAATATAAGAAACTAAACAAGCAGATAACTATTTAATAACAATTGAAAAAATAGGTTTTATGTCGTACAGCTTGCCATAGTGCTCAATCAATTTAAATGAGAAATTTGTGAAGAATAGAAACTATATTCTGTTGCTTCCAAATCCAGATCACTTGCCATCCTCGGCAACTATCAATGACCATAAACTCATTGATG
>CAXMTB010000290.1:0-3226 GCA_964195835.1 uncultured Nitrospinaceae bacterium
TTATGGCCCGTGAAGTAGAAACCAACAAAGGAATCTACCAGAGCCTTTTGGAGCGCACCAAAGAGATCGAATCCATGGTGGGTGTATCCTCCAGCAACATTCATATCGTGAATAAGGCCATGTTGCCGATCAAGCCCTTTAAGCCCAAAGTCAAGCTGAATTTGCTTCTGGCCTTAGTGGTGGGTCTGTTGGGCGGGGTTGGGATCGCCTTTTTTCTGGAATATTATACAGATACTATTACCAACCCTGACGAGATTTCCGATCGATTCCGTATTCCGATCCTTGGAGTGGCGCCTTTATCCAAAACCGATGGATATCCTGTTGAACAAACATTTATCAACGCCCCCCAGTCGCCGCTCTCCGAGGCCATTCGAAGCACCAAGATGTCGATCCAACTGGCGGGTACGGCGGACCAGGCCAAAAGTTTTCTTTTAACCAGTATCAAACCGTCTGAAGGTAAAACCACAATGGCGGCCAACCTGGCCCTGGCTTTTGCAGGCACAGGTGAGAAAGTGATTCTCATCGATGCGGACATGCGAAAACCAAAACTCCATAAATTTTTTCAGGACCAAGATGACTCATTCAGTCCCGGTCTGTCCAGATTTTTGTCCGGTGTCAGCAGCAAAGGACTGGTCTTTAAAAATGGTATTTGCAACTTGTGTTTTATTCCTGCAGGACCTTCGCCGCCCAATCCTGTTGAACTTCTGGCCTCGGTCCGTTTTTCTATGCTGATAGAGACCCTGACACGGCGTTTTGATCGAGTGATTGTTGACGGACCGCCTTATTTGGGCTTTGCTGATTCTTTAGTGATTTCAAGGCATGTAGGGGGTGTGGTGCTGGTCAGCAGTATGGGTGAAACCACCCGAGATGCCATACGTCATTTTAAAAAGAGTATCCTGAACTCCCAGGGCAAAATACTGGGATGCGTCATTAACAAGGTTGATGCCAGCAGGCGCTTTGGATATCAGCCCTACTATCGATATTACAGTTATCACCAATATTATGGCGAGATAGAAGACCAAGGTTTAAAAAATGAAAGGCAGAAACCTGCCAGAATCACCTAAAAATAAATATTCAAGTTTTGCAGTTATATACCCGAATATTGTTATAGAAATCTCCTTTTTTGCATTGAGATTTAAGCTAATTTAACGTCTCGGAAATTCTATAACTTTACGAAAACAATAGTTTTTAATGACAACTTGTGATTTTCACCGGTATGGAAGAATGGAAAGTTCGAATGTCGAAGATCCCGTCTTTATCGGGGCAGGAATATTGGGGATAACAGCTCAAATATACTATTTAAATTGTCAAAAAATCCTTCAAACCCATCATTCCATAACTCCATTATTCCATTATTCCAATTGGGGCGAAGCCCCTAAGTTCAAGGATATCCATGTATCTCTCTTATTACAATCTGAAAACAAAACCTTTTCAAATGAGCACGGATCCGGCTTTTCTCTGGCTGGGTGAAAAGCACAGGGAAGCCCTGGCAATCCTAAAATACGCCATTTTGGAAAACAAAGGGGTACTTGCTCTTACCGGGGATGTTGGGACCGGTAAAACAACGCTCATCAATGCACTGTTAAAGAGTCTTGGAGAGGATACTGTAACGGCCACAATATATGATGCCAGGCTTGAGGTCCTCGATTTCTTCAATACGGTTGCCGCTGCATTTAAAATAGAGGGGACGTTCGATGGCAAGGGTAAGTTTATCCTTCAGTTTATGGATTTTTTAATCAAGACCCACGAACGGAATCAAAAAATCCTTCTGATCATTGATGAAGCCCAAGGGATTAATGAAGATCTACTGGAAGAAATACGGCTATTATCGAATCTTGAAGCCGAATACACCAGATTACTGAATATCTTTTTTGTGGGGCAGAATGAATTTGTCGATATTTTACAGAAATACGAAAACAGAGCCCTAAGGCAGAGGGTTACGATACGGTATCACCTCGAACCATTGACTCTAAATGAAACAGCGGCGTATATCAAGTATCGCCTTGAGGTGAGTGGCACTACAGCACCTATTTTTGGCTCCGGCGCAATTGACGAGGTTTTTTTCTTTTCAGGCGGATATCCCCGACTGATCAATATCATTTGCGATCATGCATTGTTGAGCGGCTATGTTCGAGAGGTTCAAGTTATCAACGCAGAACTCATAAGGGAATGCCGGGAGGAACTGCTGGTATCAAAAAAAACTTCTGATAAAGATTCTGAATACTTTAGAGATGATCATCGATCACTTCCTAGTGAGACAATGTTACCTGAGCCGCCGGTGGGTCCGTTCATTCCCGTGGAGGATTCTCATATTCAGGAAGACGAACAGATGGTGTTCAGCCCACAACCTATGATCGAGCCGGCAATATATAGAAGGTCTTCGAAAAAGAAAAAGCGTTTTTATCGGTCACCCATAGCCATCGCTTTTATTTTAATTGTCGGATTCGCCGCCGGATATTTTTTTTACAGCAATGATAAAAATACGGCCGAATCTTTTGCCATATCGGCTCAACAGGAGGCCAAGAAATATCTTTCGGATAAAGCAGGATCCAAAAATGATAAACCACCGATGGTTCCGGCCCCAACTGAAACATCGGATATTCCCAGCAGTGTTGAGGCCGGCAATGTGGGAGATTCCCGTTATTTTATGGTAAAGTCTCCGAATTCAAGCTTGCTCAAAGAAACCATCCCAAAGGAGACTGACACGCCACAGGGCATTCCCTCTAAACAGTTTTCAGAAGAGAACGGTGTACAAACCTACACTACAAAACCGGGTGGTCCGGAATCGGGCGGCAATAACAAAACCATTGAAGTCAATACGGCAGGTGCTTCAAATGTTTCACCGGAAAACTCCCTTGAGACAGGATCGCCAAAGGAAATGGCATTGGCAACAACAAAACCGGTCGATACCGTGCCGTCCAATCTGAAACAAAAGGTACCTGTCATAGTGCCGGTAACCGAAAAGACGTCGGATAAGATTCAGACGTTGGCCTCAAGGCCGGTTCAAGTTCATACAAAACCGAAAACGCCGGAAACGATAAAAACAAAGGCCGTTAAGCCGGTTGAAAAACCTGAAACTGTCAAGTCTATAACAAAACCTGTCCAGGCGCAGAAAAAGACATCCGAAAAACAAGCGACCACCCTCGCCGCAAGACCTTTGGTGAACCCTTCCAAAGAGACGGTTATTTCAAAAAAAGACCTGCCTGGGGAGGACAAAATTGTGTCT
>CAXMTB010000291.1:0-3207 GCA_964195835.1 uncultured Nitrospinaceae bacterium
CAACGTCAAGGGAACACCTGCCTTGATTATTAATGGAAAGGTCATATGTTCGGGTAGAATACCGTCAAAAAATATCATCAGAAAATGGCTGGAAAAAACCGGCTTTCAAAAATATTTAGGAGGAAAAATGGACAAACCAGTACTTATAAAAAACATAGCATTCTCAGAACCCCATCATCTCGATGAATTGGTTGCATATGAAGAGGGACGAGTTGTAAGCAGGACATTTTCTCAAAATTCATCCCTTAGTTTAACTCTGTTTTCATTTGACGAGGGAGAGGGAGTTAGCACACATACGGCCCCCGGTGATGCAATGGTGCAAATCTTGGATGGTGAGGCGCTTGTTAATATTGATGGAAAAGAAATGACCGTTAGTAAAGGACAGGTCGTGGTTATGCCGGCGGACATTCCCCATTCTGTCACCGCTGTAAAACGGTTTAAGATGCTTTTGACCGTGGTAAAAAGGCCTAAAAATATCGAATCTAAATAAAAATCTACCATCCATTGAATCGCAATTATAAACACTCGCCACCACAATGTAGCACTTAACCATTTGAATTGATTTACGATGCTGTGTAACTAATGTAATAGTTCTTTATGTAATATACCCCACAATTACATAATTTTTTATGTGATTTAGAACGGCTGCCCTTCCTCTCTAATTGATGTAACTGTTTAATATCTTTAATATCCTTATCATTTCAAATATAATCCGCTAATATTGCATAATTATTGCATAAAGCTAAATAATTAAATTTAGTTAAAGCATAAAAACCAAATCCCCAAAAATTGGATGACGGAAAACTAACGCCTGAAGGGATAAATTATGATTAAATTAGGGCCGACGTCCGGAGAAATGAGAGCAATGTCAGATGACGACATTTTTTTATCACGCTTGAAACTTCTTATTATCATGGCCAGGGCTTATTTAAAAGATTGTCCCATTGGAAAGTATCGAAAATCTGCCATCATCGAAAACGCCCACCACATTTTTTATCATTCCCTGAAATTGGTCAGCAAAACAGCCTTTTTCAAGAACCACGATTTAAAAACGCAGTCGGGTATAACTTCCGGGGATGAGACAGAAGAGGAGTATGTGTTTCATCAAAGAGTTCAGCTTCTTTCAGTTATGGCGAAAGCACTGGCTGAAGATCGCCTGACAGGGAATTTCAGGAAAAAGGCCCTTCAAGACAATTTGGATAGAATCTGCGAGATACTGATATTCAACTTCCACGTTAAAGATGTTGAGTTTCTTAAAGTAGCTTAGTTAGTTTCCATCCAGAAATAGCCCTTTTTGCCCTGATCGGCGTTCTCCGCGGGTTTCCGGTTGCGGCGTACAGACGTACGCCTTCCTGTCCCGCTTTGCGGGGACCGCAAACCCTTGTGCGGCCTTGATCAGAACAAAAATTACTCATTTCTGCATTGGAAACTTATTTGCGTTATGTTGGAGTAACCACAAGAATTGAAACAGGTCCGATTCGTGTGATCTACATTACATATCACTGCTAACCTTTTTTTCGCTTTTTGAACATATCACAAATTCAGATGTTTAAGAATAGATAGGAAAATCGAGACAACTATCATTTGGTGATATGGTATTATGTTATCAAAGAAAAATCAGGTACTTGATAGTGTGCTTGCAGTTATCTCAGGAGCGAATATCAAACAAATTTGAGTTGTTTGATGAAAAAAAGCTTAGAGCTGTAATCAGCATTTCCGTCTAAATTAAAATTGTAACTGGCCTCGAGCTCTCATTTCCAAAGGTAACAAACTGTAGTAAATGAATGTGTTGACTGGCGTCTGAACCCTTACAACATTACCCAATCGCACCACTGCACCATTTTGTTCGTTTAGCTCTGAAGGGCGGCCTTCGATAATATCTCGTTGCATTGAGGCTGTACCTTCTTCGGGAAGCGTGTCTATAAATTCCATTGTTTCTTCCACAACCTCTTTTGAAAGATGGACTTCACGAGCAATGGCAATATTGAAAACTTCTTTCATTGATTGCAACAGCATTTGCCGAGTCTCTGGCAAACGGCGAAATACACCAACAGGGGCGCGTGTAACGGCTCCAACTCCGCTCCATGGAGCGATTAGAATAAATTTTTTCCATAATGCAGCATTAATATCTGTTGCGATTTCGACTGTTAGCCCGGTAGCTTCGGAAAACGCTCTGTATAACCTCTTCGTGCGGTCAGTTTGCTGATTATCGAGCTCGCCGAATGTGATATACGGCTCTGCTCCTACATGGCGAATATGCCCGGGCTCATGTGTCATGCTGATAATCCTGCAAAGACCTCCCAAAACCTTGTCAGCACCAAGCACATCAGACAGAATGGTAGGAGCTTCAACGCCATTTTGTATTGGCACGACGATAGTGTTCGGTCCTACCATAGGGCGCATCGCCATTGCCGCTTCACTTACCTGCCATGACTTTACACAACAAAGGACGACATCCGCCTCCCCAACCATCGCTGGATCATCTGTCACGATTGCCTGATGGATAGTGAAGTCTCCGTTGATGCTGTCAACTCGAAGACCGTGCTTCCCTATGGTTTGCAAATGCCTCCCGCGAGCAATAAAGGTAACATCCATGCCCGCTTGTGCCAGTCGTCCACCAAAATATCCTCCCACAGCGCCTGTGCCAAATACAACGATACGCATTTAATTTCTCCCTCATATAATTTACTTAAGATCTGACCGTTAAAATCATCACGGTGTACATTACTTACCATGAGTACAACCTGAAACCAATTCATCTCTAATGTATATATCATAAAAATGAAAGAGGCAGATCCCCGAAAAAGCATTTGCCCTTATTGAAAAACGATATCACACGCTTTTTGGGCCGCTGATATTTAAAGAATTATAGCAGTAAGGGGCAATCAGGAAGCTTCAGGTCTCTTGGATCTGGGGAGGAAAAACGAAAGCACAAGGCAGATGACGATGCCGAACAGACAGATCAAAAAAGCGTTCCTGAACCCCGACAGCGGGTAAAGATCTCCGACACGGCTGGTCCGGTCAAGGATGGCGCCTGTTAGGACTTGAAAAACGGCAACACCAAGAAATGGCGCCGGGTTGAGCATGCCTGAGATCAAGCCCAGAATTTCCGAAGGTATGGTCTCCTGGACGATCCCCCACAGCGTGCTGATGAACCCGCCCGTGGCAATACCCATCACCAGCAACATCATAGAAAGGCCGACTGTC
>CAXMTB010000292.1:0-3199 GCA_964195835.1 uncultured Nitrospinaceae bacterium
ATGCAACCGATATGGCGGACTATCTTGTGGCCAGCGGTATGCCGTTTCGCCAGGCACATGGCTGTGTCGGAGAGGTGGTTGCATATGCTTTGAGCAAGAAAAAGGAGCTTCATGAACTCACTCTCAAAGAGTTAAAATCCTTTTCATCTCATATTAAAAAAGACATATTTAAAATTTTAACCATTGATCAAATGATCAACCGGAGAAAGTCCATTGGAGGAACGGCCTTGAAATGTGTGAAGGCCGCAATAAAGGAGGCCGAGAGAGCGCTTAAGATAAAAATGGATTGAGGGATGAAAAAAATTTTAAAAAAGGGTCTTGTTTTAATATGTTTTGTTGCTATTTTGCTGGTGCCTTTTATTTCAGCATGCGGCAAAAAGGGGCCGCCCAGACCGCCCACGGAAAAATCAGGGAAACAAACGCCAAACACTCTTGAAAAAAAATAACTTTTTTAACTTTTTATGAGCCTTTAAATATTTAATGACCAAAATTTTAATCCAGAAATAGGAAAGAGGAAAGAGGATAAGGGAAACCACGGATGAACACGAATAAACACAAATTAAAATAATAATATCTATGCTCAATTGTGTTCATTTGCGGTTATCTATTTTCTATTTCCTAATTCCTATTTTCTAAAATGACCTTTCAACAAAGCAAATCCCCTCAGGGGAAAACCAAAGCCTAGTCCTCTGGGATAGCGATTTTTCATAGGAACAAATATTTTATGCATCATTTTAAATACCGCGACAATGAATTGTATTGTGAAGATGTTCCGGTCCGGAGAATAGCCGAAAATATCGGTACGCCGTTTTATTTATATAGCCATGCGACGTTAAAACGTCATTATCTAATATTTTACGAGGCTTTTGAGGGCCTGGACAGACTCGTATGTTACTCTGCAAAGGCCAACACAAACCTGTCTGTTTTAAAGCTGTTTCAAAGCCTTGGCAGTGGACTTGATATTGTCTCGGGCGGAGAACTATATCGCGGTTTAAAAGCAGGTTTTTCTCCGGATAAAATCGTCTATTCCGGTGTGGGTAAGCGCGTCGACGAGATAGATTATGCGCTTGAAGCAGGCATTTTAATGTTTAATGTAGAGTCTATCGAAGAACTTGAGCTTATTAATGAAAGGGCAGGTGTTTTAAAAACCAGAGCACCTGTGGCGATTCGGGTGAATCCTGATGTTGATCCAAAAACACATCCTTATATTTCAACCGGTCTCAAAAAAAACAAATTTGGCATTGATAAAGAGACAGCCATCGAAGGGTATAATGTTGCAAGACGGTTAGAGAACATTGATGTTGTGGGCATTGATTGCCATATCGGATCGCAGATTACTGATGCAAAACCTTTTGTCGAAGCTCTGGAAAGCATAAAAGATTTGATTGATGAACTCAGAAAAATTGGGGTCGAAATCCGATTCCTGGATATGGGTGGGGGCCTTGGCATAACCTATAACGATGAATCGCCGCCCCATCCCCGTGAATATGCCAAAGAAATCGTGGCGTCTCTTAAAGGCTCTCAGCTAAAACTTATTCTGGAACCCGGGAGGGTTATCGTCGGTAACGCCGGAATACTGGTTACAGAGGTTTTGTTCAGAAAGTCGAGTAAGGTCAAGGAGTTTATTATTGCTGATGCGGGGATGAACGATCTGATGCGACCCACACTGTACAGTGCTTTTCATGCCATTGAACCGGTCGTAGATAATGAAGGCCAGCAGATAACGGCAGATATCGTGGGGCCGATTTGCGAGACCGGGGATTTTCTGGCAGTGGACCGCAAAATTTCCGATGTGATAAAGGGCGATCTTCTTGCAGTGATGAGTGCGGGTGCTTATGGTTTTACCATGTCTTCCAATTACTGTTCCAGGCCAAGGGTGGCCGAAGTTATGGTAAAAGATGACAGATTTTATGTTGTCAGGGATCGTGAGAGTTACGAGGATCTGGTGAATGGTGAATCGATTCCTCCGTTTCTTGAGGATTGAATGAGTGGGATGAAAAAAATAAATTTTTATAAAATAAGCGGCAGTGGTAACGATTTCATTATCATTGACAACCGCAATAACATCGTCGATGAAAACGGCCTGTCAAATTTTATTGACAAAGTGTGCCGCAGAAAGATGTCTGTTGGTGCGGATGGTATGATACTTGTTGAAAATACGGACAATGCGGATTTCAAATGGCGTTTTTTTAATTCTGACGGCAGTGTTGCAGAGATGTGTGGAAACGGTGCCCGATGTGTTGCACGCTTTGCATATTTAAATGATATTGCAGGGTCGAATATGTCTTTTGAGACACTGGCCGGCCTTGTTAAAGCAGAGGTTATCGGTGAGCGTGTTAAAGTCAAAATGACAGATCCGTCAGAACTCAAGACGGATGATACCATCGAACTTAAAAACGGTTTGGTTTCTATCTCCAGTATCAACACGGGTGTTCCACATGTCGTGATTGTAAAAGACAGCATCGACGATGTCGATGTTGTTAAAATAGGAAGAGAGATTCGGTACCACGACCAGTTTTCGCCTGCCGGCACCAATGTTAATTTCGTTTGCCATATAAAAGACAATGCCATTGCCATTCGGACATATGAACGTGGCGTTGAAGATGAAACGTTGGCATGTGGTACAGGCGCTGCTGCGAGTGCCATTGTTATGGCGAATAAAATGAAGATCGACTCTCCGCTCTCTATTCTGACACGAAGCGGTGGATATCTGAATATCTTTTTCAAAGAAAAAGCAGGTCAATATTACGACATTTATCTTGAGGGGGATGCTCGCATCATCTACAAGGCGCAACTTTGGGAAGATGCCTGGAAGGACGGCGATTAATTAGTCTTTCTCTTGAATAATGAAAATTCATACTGCTTATATCGGGGCTGGTTCCAACATTGGGAACAAACTTGTAAACTGTAAAAACGGAATTATCGTTCTATCAAGAAGCCAAAATACACAAATAAAGGAATGGTCACGATTTTACAAAACCGAACCTGTGGATTATGAAGATCAGGATTGGTTTGTAAATGTCGTTGTCAAGATCGAAACCACCCTTGACCCGTTCCAACTGTTAAAAAAACTTAAATCCATCGAACATGATGCCGGACGCATTGACGATCCTGTGAGATTCGGACCGAGGATTCTCGATCTGGATATACTGTTGTTTGATGATTTTGTGACAAATTCATCTGGTCTGATTATTCCTCA
>CAXMTB010000293.1:0-1898 GCA_964195835.1 uncultured Nitrospinaceae bacterium
CATCAGAGCGGATTCGTTTTAAAACTTTGGATTTCACCTTATACCGTTTTAAGAAAGTGCTTTTAAATATAAAATCTCGGAATTGATCGATATTATACGCGGCCATAAATGCCATCTTCGCCCTGGGACCTTCCGGCCCCTGGGAACCCCAGGGGTCTGTCTGGAACAACCGCTTCAACTCTGACCAGCGGGCGGTCATTTCATTATATATTACGGCATCTTGGTCCTTTGACCATGTTTGGGTTGTCCACTCTTTTTCTTCATGCTGACCCAAACAAAAATCAGGAGGTTTGAAAAAATAAATAGGCTCTGTTTTGTCATGTTCGGCATCATAAAAAACGCCCTGTTCCACAGGAAATGTGCGGCATGTATCGGGACGATCCGGGTAAACGGTACAACCGGACGCATCTAAAAAAGGGCA
This sequence comes from uncultured Nitrospinaceae bacterium, assembly GCA_964195835.1. Taxonomy (GTDB): domain Bacteria; phylum Desulfobacterota; class Desulfobacteria; order Desulfobacterales; family UBA11574; genus UBA11574. The sequence goes on from CAXMTB010000293.1 coordinate 422, forward strand.
GGTTTTCTCCAGGTTGTCTGACATGGTTAAAAGGACTTCCGGGAAAAAATTAGAGGGCCTTAAAACAATATCCACGTATTTATCCAGAAAGTGATCGGAAGTCATATGTAATTGGTTTTTTAAACGGACAACGTCATAAGGATATAAAAACAAATTGATATTACGACAACATTGATTAAAACAGGCAATCCCCGGGTAACATTGAAATTTAAAGCTGTCACTCTTTTCAAGTCTTCTGCCAGGCAGTTTGCCGATATCTTCAGTTTCTATATATTTCATAATTTTTCAAATATCGTAATAGGTTAGTTCTTTGAATCGAATCGGTTTCAAGGGAGCTTCAGGTATGATTAAATTTTTGACTGAAAGTTGTCTGAGTGAATTAGGGATCTTTTTGAAAGAACCATCGGCGATTTAATTTTATGGATGAAACTCTCTGTTAAAGCAGAGATCTTTATTAATAACCCAGGCCGGTTCTTTCATTACGAGCCTTTATTCACGAGTTTTATCCGCCTTTGGCGTGATCTTTCAGCGAAAATTTAATTATACCTGAAGCGGCAATGTTTTCAAAAATCTAAAGTGTTGCCAATTACTTATCACCCATTACCCATCACCAAACGTTACGATCATCTGTGCAACGGTCATTTTAATCTTTTGCGTCATCCCCACTGCCTGCTTCATCTCCTTTTCCAACGCTGCCATTTGCATGTAAAAGGGTGTTCGGTCAAACTTAAAACGCTTCTTTCCATGGCATTTCAGAGCAAAGGTACCACAACCCGGAGAATTTAATATTCCTTGGCCGGACCTCTGGAGTTCATGGGGAATACCGTGCAATCTGCATATCATGGGTCGATACGGATACAGGACACAAAGGCTCCCAAAATTGACCGGGCACATCTGTTGTACAGGTTTTCCCTTCTTATCGGCCTCATCGGTTTTCCGGCATACGGCCAAAGACCTTTGCTTCACTTCGACCTGTTTCTTATTTTCAAAACAATGGAACCCTTCCTTAATATAGAGGTATTCAATAAGTGTATAGTGATAGAAGCGGGTTAGGCAGCAGTTATCTTCACAGCCCTTGCAGTTGAAGCCATAATACTCGGCAGCCTCCTGGTATTTTTGATCCATGGATGCAAATATCTTTGTTAGACGCTTAAAGAAAGGTGCAAAGGTATGAGGCTGGATTCGGGATAACTGATACGGGGTAACGGTCGGCAAACCCATCATTCAAGTAACTTTTATACCATAGGCGAAGGGAAAAAGATGGTTGAGTACAAATCGAGAGCACGCCGGTCCGTTAAGCTGGCGATCAAATCACAAACGCACCTTTCCCTGGTTTGGCTGCTGTGATTGCACTTCGACATTTCCATGGCCGTAAGTTCTTTCTGAAGCAAGGTTTCGTTATTAAGAAAAAAGGTGTAAAGTTCGGTCAGAATCCGTCTGGCCTTGATAAATTCGTTATGAATCCGGGGGGAACGAT
>CAXMTB010000293.1:1906-3164 GCA_964195835.1 uncultured Nitrospinaceae bacterium
TTATTAAGAAAAAAGGTGTAAAGTTCGGTCAGAATCCGTCTGGCCTTGATAAATTCGTTATGAATCCGGGGGGAACGATAGACATTTTCATAAAGAAATTGCCTCAGTTCGGTCATGGCGTTAGATACTTCATCGCTCATGTTTAGATACAGCGTACCATCTTGAGGTTTGCTGTTAGAAATCAAATCCTTGATCATGGCCGTAGCACGCTCGGAATGTGTCTGACCGAGTATTTTTTCGCAGGTTTCCGGGACCTGATCAGCATTGATAACACCACTCTTGATGGCATCATCCAGATCATGATTCAAGTAAGCCATAATATCGGCAATTCGAACGATGCTTCCTTCAACAGTACATGCCATTTCGGCAGGGTCGTCGGGAATAATTTTTCCATATCCTTTGGAATGCTTTAAAATCCCGTCACGAACCTCATACGAAAGATTTAGCCCTTTACCGTTTTGTTCCAAAATATCAACAATACGCAAGCTCTGTTTGTGATGTGAAAAATCCGGTGAATAAATTTCTTTAAGCGCCGTCTCACCACCGTGACCAAAGGGTGGATGACCGAGATCATGTGCAAGGGCAATGGCCTCAGCAAGATCCTCGTTCAGGCGCATGGCGCGCACTATGGTTCTTGCAATTTCGGAGACTTCTAATGTATGTGTTAACCGTGTTCGATAATGATCTCCCATAGGAGACAGGAAAACCTGGGTTTTGCGTTTTAGCCGCCTGAAGGCGTTTGAGTAGACAATTCGATCGCGATCCAGCTGGAAGGCTGTACGAACAGAACAGGCTTTTTCGTCTCTCTGACGGCCTTGTGATTTGGAACTTAAACATCCAAAAGGGGCTATAAAGCCTTTTTCTCGCTTTTCAAAATCTTCGCGTATTGACATATGACAGACTGTATGACTCTTAGTGATAACAAACAAAAATAAATCTATAACATACAATATTTATTCGGTATTTATTTTCTCCCGATATTTTTATATCATCATTGCCATTGAATCTTAATTGTCAAGGCGAATTTATTCATATGCTAAATCAATTGTAAAGATATATTTGAAATTTAAGATGCCTACAAGGTTGTACCGGTAAGTTATTAGCATTATACTTTACAACGTTAAAACCAATCATTACTCTTGACTATTGGTGGCGGTATGCAAGGACATCATCTTATTCTCGGCGAACTGGTCGATTTTATCACCGGTGAAACCATCCGAGACACACATGACGAAAGATTCCGACAGAAGCTGGCCCG
>CAXMTB010000294.1:0-3148 GCA_964195835.1 uncultured Nitrospinaceae bacterium
TTTTAATAGAAATATGTCCGCATAAGAACGCAAAAGTTTCTTCTCCACCAACTGCTCGATCAATTTGTCACCCAACCCCTCGATATCAAAGGCTCCCTTTGAAGCGAAATGTTTTATCCGCTCCTTTACTTGGGCGGGGCATGACGTGTTGATGCACCTCAACGCCGCCTCATTTTCGGATCGTATGACCGACGAATCGCAAATAGGGCAGCTAATGGGCATGCTGAAGGTTTTTTCTTCTCCTGTCCGCTTTGAAATTATTACTTTAACAACTTCGGGAATCACGTCCCCGGCTCTCTGAACAAGGACCGTGTCGCCGATTTTGATGTCTTTTCTTTTTATTTCATCTTCATTGTGAAGGGTTGCCCGGCTGACCCACACACCCCCGATTCTCACCGGCACAAGATGTGCCACAGGTGTCAATGTACCGGTCCTTCCAATCTGGACTTCAATGCCAACGACCCGCGTCGTCTCCTGAATCGCTTTAAATTTGTAGGCTATGGCCCATCGCGGACTCCGGGATGTGGCCCCTAAAAGGCGCTGTAAAGCAAGACTGTCGACCTTTATCACCATGCCGTCAATATCATAAGGTAAAAGATCCCGCTGTTCACTGAGTTCTCTATAACAATCGATCACCTCTTTGATGGTAACCTTTGGCCGGATATGTGGATTGATTCTGAACCCGAGTTTCTGCAATGCAAACAGTATATCCGAGTGCGATTCCAGCACAAGGTCAGCGATCCGACCCACACCATAGACAAATATCTCTAAAGGGCGTTTGGCGGTAATCTTTGAATCGAGTTGTCTTAAAGATCCTGCGGCTGCATTTCTTGGATTGGCAAATGGCGGAAAGTCTTCATTAAGGCGCTCGTTGTTTAAGATTTTAAACGCTTCCTTGCCAATAAATACTTCGCCTCTGACCTCAAGAAGTGAGGGAATACTTTTCTCTTTTTCAGTGTGAAGCCGTAACGGGACAGAGCGTATGGTCCTAACATTTGATGTAATCAATTCACCGTAAAAACCATCACCGCGAGTCGATGCGGTGATCAACCGGCCGTTTTCATAGACCAGTTCCACGGCAACGCCGTCTAACTTTGGTTCCGTAGTATATATAATGTCGCTGTCTGTATTGAGATTTCTTTTGATACGTCGATCAAACTCAATGATGTCCTGATCATTGAATCCATTATCCAGACTGAGCATCGGAATTGAGTGTTCAGTAGTTTCGAATTTATCCAGGGGAGGCGCTCCAACCCGCAAGGTCGGGGAATCCGGACTCATCAGATCAGGGAAGTCCCCCTCCAGCTTCAACAGTTCTTGCATCATCCGATCATACTCGGCATCGGATATTTCCGGATCATCCAGAACATAATACCGATAATTATGCCGGTGAAGCGCTTGTCTTAATTCTTTGACGCGTTCTATTGTTAAATGATCTATCATGGTTTTGATTGATAATTTTTTGATGGTCTCGGAAAAGATCGGTTTTATTATATTAAAAAAATAATAGTATAGTCCTTGAAACAAATCGATTTCAAAGGAGCTTCAGGTATGATTAAATTTTTGACTGGAAGCTGTCTGGGTGAATTAGGGATCGTTTTGAAAGAACCATCGGCGATTTAACGTTATAGATGAAACCGACCGTTAAAGCAGAAACCTTTATTAAAAGACCGGGCAGGTTCTTTCATTACGAACCCTTATTCACGAGTTTTATCCGCCTTTGGCGCGATCTTTCAGCAAAAATTTAATTATACCTGAAGCGGTAAGGTTTTCAAGAGGCTAAAATGTTACCATAAAAAATTTATTTCGGCACGTGTGTCAAATGATTCTTTTAAGATGCTTCATCACACCGGCCTTGCCAATTTTGCAAGTTCTTCTTTTACGTCATCAATAATATCATAAAACCACATCACATCCTCAATGGTCAAACGACCGGCCTTACGTTGTGACTCTTTCCCGTCTTTTCTTTTAAATATCCTCGGTCCGATCTGAACTTTCGGCTCACCGTCACCATATTGATTAATGGTAACAAGCAGCCCGGTCTCATCGCTTTGCCATTTCTTTAAAATTTTGTCCTTTTCCGGATCAAATGCCATATTGTCCTCCAGTCTTCTCATTGATTGCGTTCTCGAGATGCAGCCTTCAAGTGTACTCAGAATCGGTTGCCAAACAGATCCAAACCTATTTTATATTGATACATAAAAATTAAGTCAAATTCATTTTGGCCCATCTGTTCGAGTTTTACATTTTATCCCGTCTATCGCCCAAAATCAGTGTGAAAAATTGATTTGCCGTGTCAGCAGCCCTCCATTTTTGTCGTTTTAACCTGAGGTCCACATTATCGCGACAGTTAATGTGTCATAAAAGCTTGGCTTACGACAAATAAAAGATTGTTTTGTCGCGTAAAACTTGTTTTGTGACAAAAAAATGCCAAAAATACATCTCAGAAAAGGATCTATACCCCATTTAAACCCCAACCGCCCACTTCATCGACCGCTCTGTTCGAACAGGCATTTTTTGTCACAATAAACCTTCCCTATCTCCAACCGTTTGAAGACGTCAATAAAAGGGTATCGCGACTGGCGGCGAATATTCCGCTTATTCACCACAACCTGTGCCCGCTGTCCTTCATGGATGTACCTGAAGACCTTTATATTAATGGGCTGCTGGGTGTTTACGAACTGAACCGCATTGAGCTTATGAGGGACGTATTTGTATGGACTTATGAACGGTCGTGCGATCGTTATCAAGTCATGCGGCATACTTTGGGGGAACCCGATACATTCCGGCTGCGTTACCGTAGAGCCTTGATCGAATGTGTGGGTGAGGCGATCCGTCAGGTTGGCCGTGGGAATGCTATTGATACAGGAGAAGTCCTTTCACACGTAGCCAAAGATCGGGTACCGGAGAATGACCGTGAACACTTTCTCAAGATCGCCAGAGAAGAAATAGCCGCATTGCACGAGGGAAACTTTGCCCGTTACCGGCTTCGCCCCGGTGAATTCAAGGAATATCAAAAACGGAAGACATAGTGGCCATGTATAAGTCAGACATATCAAAGGTTTTGAAAGTGGATGATATTTTCATCTTTTGGATGGCTATCTGAATATTCATCAGGGTAAAAAGGAGATCGGATCATCATCCCGAC
>CAXMTB010000295.1:0-827 GCA_964195835.1 uncultured Nitrospinaceae bacterium
CATTTCTTGCCAACATCTACAGTTTTGTCATACAAAATCTGATTCAAGGTGTCCACTTTACACCTTGTACTTTCAGGAATAATTCACAACCGTTGATTGATAGCAAACATTGAAAGTCGACTATTAAACAATATGGTATGAATGTTTCAATTTTGGGGCAGGCGGGAAAATGAAAACAAGTTGCAGGATGTTTTAACGTTTTGCATCACCAGCGGCCCACCGGACTTGCCGCGATTAGCGCCAACAGAGCCACTTGCCGTCTGGTGAATGCGATGGTTATGACCTTATTAATTCGCAAATATCACGGACAATTTTTTCTAACCGTTTTGCTGACAAAGACTTTGTTGAATATTCTTGCAATGAGTTTTGAGCATTTGAACTACAGTTGAATGTTTCTATTAACTGCTTCTTTGTCCATCTCTTAAACGAAAAGCCCGGGGATAGAACATATTTTCCTGGGGAATACCAAAATTCTTCTCCCGTTGAGTCTATGGCTTGAATTATTGTTTTTCCTTCAATTGGCACTGAGGATATGCAGCACTTGGCTAATTGTTTTATATTGAACGCGGAATATAATTTTTCGGCGGATATTATAATTACTGGATACTTCGGTTTCCGAAGTATGATATGGAATTCTATCTGATCCATAAATCTCTTTATCATCTCTTTATTTCATTTTGGTCATAAAATTTATTAGACAGCGTTTTTACAGTTTTATCCATTTATTGAGGGTGAAAAGCTGCAATTTTGCAGTTTTATCCCTGTATGGCCTGATAAAACTTCATTTTTGCAGTCTTATCCAGGATTTTGGGTAAAAAGCTGCATTA
>CAXMTB010000295.1:834-2896 GCA_964195835.1 uncultured Nitrospinaceae bacterium
TTACAGTTTTATCCCTGTATGGCCTGATAAAACTTCATTTTTGCAGTCTTATCCAGGATTTTGGGTAAAAAGCTGCATTAAATACTCCTTGCCATTGTTTGTATTATTTGACCGCCCAGGCCACTTAACAATACTAAATATTATATTTAATCAAAAGTCCATATATCTTGCCACCATCTTGAGTTTTGTAATACAAAATCTGACTCAACATGTACTCCATACATCTTAATACTTTAGGAATGGTTTACGACTTTTGATTGATAGTGCAATGCTTGTGCATAGCATTCATCCATGTGCTGGCCTACACAGGCTACGACTTGTTGGTCTAGCTTATGTTGCTTAGCAAGTTTAAGCAAGATCTTATCAATTTGAACTATGTCCAACCCTTGACGATAGGGACGTTCCTGAGCTAGAGCCTGAAAGACATCTGCCACAGCGACGATGCGAGCCTCTAGGTCGAGTTGATCACTCTTCATTTGGAAGGGGTAACCACTTCCGTCTAGGCTTTCATGATGATATGACGCCCACCGAGAGATATCTTCGAAGCCTACGATCTTTTTAAGCATTGCGAAGGTCTCAAAAGAATGATGGTTGATCCTATGCCGTTCAGGTTCATTTAAAGTACCAGCTTTATCGAGGACCTCATCGGGAGTTTGCAACTTTCCCAAATCGTGCAGAAGACCGGCAATTTCAATTTTATTACAGATTTCTTCCCCCAAACCAAAATGTGTAGCCAAGTAACGGCTGAGCCGAGCTACGCCCTGACTATGTTGGTTTGTGAAGCGACTTTTGCAATCAACGATCTCTGCGAAAATACTGGCCAATTCTTTCAGTTCATCGAAGTCCAAAACGACAAGATTCTCGGTCTGGGATCGACTCGCAACAAAGTCAGCAATGTGACTTTGCTCCTGAGAGAGCCAAAAAGCATCGCTCTTCGATAACTGCAGAAACAGCTTCACTAGTTCTGGCTTGAACAGGTTACCTTCATATTTGGTGATGGTTTGAATGATTGATTGCTTAGCGTCTAGTATATTACTTTGATAGTGTCCAGCGGCAAGCGTATCCACCCGATCGGTAAGAAAAATCCAATTAGCCAGACTAGCAGTTTTTTCACTAACATCTTCTTCTATGAGTTCTTCCCAGCGGCTATGGTGATATAAAACGTATGGAGCGAGAGGCTCCAAGGGTAGAAAACGACTCAACCGTTTGGCTCCAACCAAACAATGTTCTTTGGCTCCTGACCATTCTAGTTCACTGATCAAGTGTCGATGTACTTGGGTAGAAGAGACACCTACGTCGTGCAGAAGTCCGAGTTGGAACACTTGGTTTTTGCTTAGTTCCGGTTCGAGCTGAGAGTAGCCAGCAAGCATCATGTATCCCACACGTTTGCCATGGTATAAGGCGTCAATCCCTACCAAGTCAAGAGCGTCGGACAGAGCCACAACGGCTTGTTGTAGATCGATGCGCATAGCACTTCCTCCGTTCGAGGATAGTTATAAATTGAAAATGAATAAAAAGTAATTTGATTTTCAGTAGTTAGCAGTTACGAATATTTTGGTCAAATCATTGCCAACCACCTTGAAACATTTAATCTTTTTCAACTATCCATTTAACAAGATATACGGGTTATATCAAGTGCCACAAAGTGTTAGGAAGGTGAATTTAAGTGATGTGTAGATGTCTTGCCACCATCTTGAGTTTTGTCATACAAAATTTGACTCAATATATCCACTGTACATCTTGTACTTTCAGGAATGCTTCGCAACCTTCGATTGATAGCAGACATCACAAGTTGGCGTTATCTCTGCTTACGCCCTGTGTATGAAATGAAAACCCCCAATAAAACAGGGGGCAATGGATAGGTCTTTTCTACTTGACAATGTCAGACATATCAGCAGAAGTATTGATTTTGAATAAGTCGACTTTTCTGTTACTGGCTTAATAAATTTAATTACAATCAGCCCTCCATAAGCAGTTGTCCTGCATGTCCATTTTCCATTATCTACCTTCCAGATATGCTGCTAAAGGAGATCTAATATTACCTCGCACTCCCGGCAGATTT
>CAXMTB010000295.1:2906-3138 GCA_964195835.1 uncultured Nitrospinaceae bacterium
CTTCCAGTTTTTTTGGGGCTTACCTTCACATATTGTCCCATTGACCAGCCAACATAATCTGCCTGTGTTATATTCATAGGCCGGACATTCTTTGCGTCGTTTGGGGGGGCATTTTTTTACCACCCAGCAATGTTTGGGTAGCTCCTGCCCCCCTTTTTTTCGGGACAGCAGGAAGAATACCTGCCTTTCCACATGTGTTGGTATGGAACGCCAACCCTGTTCATAACTGAAC
>CAXMTB010000296.1:0-3128 GCA_964195835.1 uncultured Nitrospinaceae bacterium
CACTAAAACCGATATGATTTTTTACTGCCTGTGGGAAATATTTTTTAGTTAGTCCTATTTTTTCGAGTTTTCACACAGCCTCGGCCAATAGCGGCCATTGTAAGTTCTATGTTGCAAGGATAAGATTTCATTTCTCGTCGTAGAAAAATGATCTCGCCGTAATGAGTGATAATTTAAGAAATTTCAATCTGACAGTCGAAGAAATTAGGATCGTAAGAATGATCAAGGAACTGATCGAAGGTCTTGAGAAGCTAAATTTTGATGACCCGCTCTCGCCAAGAGCTGAATTTTTTCGCAGCCAAATTGATAAGCTCGAAGAAAGGCTGGAAGAGGTAAGGGACAATACATTGATCAGATATTAATGTATTAAATTAAGCCTCTGTTTTCTCGGTAGCCGACGTTCAAGATTGTGGGATAAGTTGCGCCTTTCGGCCACGAACGGACCCCTAATTGGAATATGATAAAATGTGACCGAATCAAAACCTTTAGTACTGATGTTTTGTAACTTAGGTATTCGTCATGAAGTATTTACTTTTTCTATTTATTGTTTTGACGACCGGTTGTGTAATACCAGGATATATTCCCTCTGCCTATGAACAGCCTAGTTGATAAGGCTTGACCCCTTCAACTTCAAGACTCTTCAACCGATTCTAAAGTTTTCTATTTGCACGGGAACCAATCATGACTATAAAACTCACAGAGGCTGCCAATCCCTTCTCTGAAAAAATGATGGAGATTTTAAATTTCAGTGCTCTGAACCTGGCCCTAGCCATCGGATACCGGACCGGCCTTTTCGATATACTGGATACCTTTGACACGCCCCGCTCACTAAAGGCGATTGCGGACAAAGCCCAGTTAAATTCACGCTACATCAAGGAATGGCTGGGCGTCATGGTTAGTGGGGAAATAGTCGAGATGTCAGGGGCTCGGGATGGTGAGTATCTTTATTATTTGCCCAAATCACATGGAGACTTCATCACCCTCCGTGCCGGAAATTCCAATCTGGGGGTCTACACACAGGAAATACCGTTGCTGACAACCTGCGCCATGGAGGCAGTGATTGAAGCCTTTACCACCGGCGACGGTGTTACATATGATCACTATCCCCAATTTCAAACCTTCATGTCCCAGTTGGCTGATGCCAAACACCGCCAGGTTCTGGTAGACAAGTTTTTACCGACGGTTGATAACGGCCGACTCATCAGGGGCCTGCAGTCCGGTATTCGTGTCTGCGATCTGGGTTGTGCCGAAGGTGTGGCCCTGATGCTAATGGCCAAAGCCTTTCCCCAAAGCCGGTTTGTGGGGATAGATATAGCTCAGGATGCGATCGAAACCGCGAAACGCGAGGCAGCTCGGCAACAGCTCGACAATCTGAAATTTATCACCCTCAATGCTGCGACCCTTAAAGATAATCGAGAACTTGAAAATGGCTTTGACTATGTCTGCGCATTCGATTCGATTCATGACCAGACCCGACCCCTCAGAGCCTTGCAGGGAATCCATCACATCCTGGCGCCAGAGGGCATGTTTTCAATGGTGGATATTGCAGCCCAATCAAACCTGGCGGACAACCTGGACCATCCCATGGGATCTTTTCTATACACGGTAAGCCTGATGCACTGTATGCCGGTCGGCCTTGTGGACGGGGGCACCGGTCTGGGAATGATGTGGGGGCGGGATAAAGCGGTTGAAATGCTCAAGAAAGCAGGTTTTGAAAATATTCAGGTACTGGACATCCCCGAAGACCCTTTCAATCTGCACTACCTAAGCTTTAAATAGCTCCGCCAAACTATATCAAAACTCAATTAATAAGGGATTTTTATTTTCTAAGTTAAAGCAACTTAACTCAAACTATGCGGGGATCAGACAAGAGCTGGAGCATAGGCGACTTTGAAAAGATTGAGAAATAGCGCCAGATAACAAGCGGGTATGAGTATCTATATAGGGCACAAATCGGCTCTTGATATTTCAGTTTCAGGTGTCGGCTTTGGGTCGACTCCAACCGTTGATTGATGCTTTATGAACGGCAGCTTTCCCGATAGCAGCCATTTAAATCTTATCCTACAAGGACGACTCACGGCCAGGAGCGGACATACGTCTAATTTTAAAATGTACTCATAAACCTGTCAAGAACTGTGCTACTCTCGCCACTGATCTTGGGAGCAATATAACAAGGAAAATCTGTCACGTTCAATAATCATAATTTGAGAGGAGTAATGCTATGACTGTTTACGTTATTGCTGATGTGGAAGTTACCGACGAATCCTGGATACCTGAATACGCCGAAAAAGTTCATGATATTGTTCATAAACATGGTGGGAAATATTTGTCCCGCAGTGCAAATGTACAAACACTTGAGGGTGAGCCGCTCCCGACAACTTTAATCGCCCTATTAGAATTTCCAAATGCTGAAGCGGTCAATGCGTTTGCCACTGATCCTGAATATGCTCCTTTTGGCAGTGCTAGACAGGCTGGGTCGAACAGCAGGTTTCAGATGATTGATGATACTGATGTGGCTGGAACTATTTCCTATCTTGGTAAGGGATAAACTTATCAAATATACACTTGATAGCCCCAATTTTTATCACGAGTAACGTAAGCCCCATAATTCAAGCCATTCCCATTGGGGTGGCTTTTTCTTAACGGCAGTTGTGGGTCGCAAGCGGCCTCTCCCAGAGTTTTACCGAACGTCCGCTTTTCCAAAATTTCATCTGATTTAATCTTGCAAATAAGGTACTATAACCCCTACGAGTTTTGCTTGAGAGTGTACCGATAAATCAGTTCCTTTGGGAAAATACTGTCTTAGCAAACGATTCGTGTTTTCATTGGAACCTCGTTGCCATGGGCTACCAGGATCACAAAAGTAGATCTGAATGTTGGTTGCCATTGTAAAGGTTTGATGATCTGATAACTCTGATCCTCTATCCCATGTGAGTGATTTATATAATTCAACCGGTAATTTTTTAGATTGTTTTATCAATGCTGAGATCACCGTTGCAGTGTTTTTTTGATCAATCTTAGCTAACATGACGTAACGAGAATGCCTCTCTACCAGCGTTGCAATAAAGGTATTTTTTGAGCCTTGAATTAAGTCACCTTCCCAATGGCCTGGGACAGCGCGATCTTTA
>CAXMTB010000297.1:0-3107 GCA_964195835.1 uncultured Nitrospinaceae bacterium
GTCATTGGAGTTTGTTTGATATTTAGAATTTGATATTTAGAATTTCAATAAGTCATTCGATTTTCTAAAGAAACACGCCTTCGTTAGGCTGTATCGAAATTCAATGAAAAAACTTCTCTTTTAGACGCTCCTTCCCTGTAACGAAAATAATCGCCGATAATTTTGCGATGATCAAACACAATGGGTTCCGGAAGATCATTTCGTGCAAAAACGCCCAAACGTTTTGCATCATCAGCCGGTTTCAAAGTGCCGATTCCTTTTCCGATGAAAACCGTTGTTACGGTGTGATGTCGGGGATCGCGATCAGGATCTGAATAGGTATGGAACTGTTCTTGAAGCGTAACTTCGAGAGAGGTTTCCTCTTTTGCCTCCCGAATGGCAGAGGATTCTAAAGATTCGCCGTAATCGACAAAACCGCCTGGCAACGCCCATCCATAAGGTGGATTGGCCCTTTGAATGAGGACTATTTTATCGTTGATTTCTATGATGATATCTACCGTAACGAGCGGATTTCTGTATTTCTCTTTCATCTCATGTCAACATCAAGACCTTTTACAATTCCGGAACTCCTGAAGGAATCGAACAGACAAAAACCAGGGGATCTTTCCCTGTGTTTCTGATTTGGTGATCTTCATTGCCGGGTATAAAAACTGCATGACCTCCGGTGACCGGTATCCAATTCCCATCAGACAACACTTCACCATTACCTGAGTGAATGATGATTTCGTGCTCCCATTCATGTGAATGCCTTGGGGAAAAACCGTTTTCAGCCACTTCAAAAATACGCATACAAAAATTTTTAGCGCCGTCTGATTGACCGATGAGGACTCGTCCTGTAACACCTTTTACATTATCTCCATCGAAATGCTTGGGTTCTGCTTCCGAATAGTGTATGATTTTCACGTTCAGCTCCTTTGATAATATTTGTTGGCAAATTACATTACGATATCAGCCTGTAATATCCAGGTCAATACTCAAATCTCGCACCCTTAATTTTCAGCAACTCCTATACAACGTAGTAGGCCGGGAAAAATATTTTAAAGTAAAATCATATGCACGAGATGATGCAAATAGGATCCAAAAAATGGCAGAATCTAATTTATGAGGGCGCAAAAAATCTTGATATTCAAATCGATAAGCGGAAAATAGAAAAATTTGCAATCCATGCGATCGAACTTATGAAATGGAATCAAAAGACAAATCTGACAGCCATCACCGACCCCTTTGAGGTTGCGGTAAAACATTTTTTAGATTCCATCGTACCGGTGAAAATTATTCCTTCGAACGCATCGCTTCTTGATATCGGATCCGGTGGCGGATTTCCCGGAATTCCCCTGAAGATAAGTTTGCCGTCTTTATCTGTAACGCTGATCGACGCTTCCCGTAAGAAGGTCAGTTTTTTAAAGCATATTATCAGAATACTCGAACTTAAAAATATAGATGCTTTACATATCCGGGCAGAAGAGTTTGCCAACAAACCGGGCATTGCAAAAACATTTGATGTCATTATCAGTCGAGCGCTCTCTTCCATGACGAGCTTTGCCCTGACAGCCCTTCCTTTTCTCAAAAAAGATGGCGTTATCATTGCCATGAAAGGAAACGTGTCTGGAGATGATATCCAGTTGTTGCGTTCATCGGTCAACCAAAGGCATGCTATACTGATGGGCAAGGATACAGAAGCATTTGAGATAAGTCTGAAAAGATATTCGCTTCCGTACTTAAAATCAGATCGATCGATGGTGAGTTTGAAAAAGGTTCAAAGTTCAGGGTTCAAAGTTCAAGGTTGAAGGCCCAAGGGTTAGGGATCAACGTTGAGCGGGGAACCCGGAACCGCCTAATTGCGAATAATTATGTACAAGCACCAATCCTTTTGATATCGGTCTGGGACTTTAAACTGCAAAAGCTGTTTTTTTGAATCAAAAACACATCATAAAAAAGGAGTTGAAACATGCCCAGCCGCCCCGAAAAGGCCGAGATTAATTTAAATGTCGATCGGAACAATTTATACCGTGAGGATTCCGTTACTGATATAAAAGTTGGTGCCATCCGTCGACTCACACCCATAAAAGCTGATGGATCGGATGATGACAGCCGTGACCCCATTTTTATGGGACAAACCCAGCTGATGTCGCCATCCGGGCCTTTACTCCTTCAGTCCCTGCTTGAAGCCCGGACTCTGGAAGAGGCCATAGAGGAATTTCCGGTTGCAATGCAAAAAGAAGTGGAAAAAGCGATGGCCCAGGCTGAAAAAGAGCAGCAAGGGAAGGGGAAATGAAAATCATTATCAGCTTATAGATAATCTGGAAGGGATAACGCTCAAAAAAAGTCGTCATGAAATCGAGCCGGTTTGTCGGTTAATTAAAGAATTTAAATATAATCTTTAAATGGTTCTATTTAGATTAATGGATCATTCAAACAGGATATTTAGCGGTCACTACCCGAATCACCCGAGGGTAGCGGTGGGTGCTGTTGTTTTTAAAGAAGATAAGGTTTTGCTGGTCTTGCGTGGCAAACCGCCTGCTGAAAAGCAGTGGTCTATTCCCGGCGGCTGCGTTGAGTTGGGAGAGACCCTTCAAGAGGCCGCAGAAAGAGAAATTACTGAAGAGACCGGGATTATAATTCAGGCCAAGAAGCCCATTTATACATTTGATGTGATTGATCGTGACGAAAACGGCCATATTCGATTTCACTACGTGATCGTCGACCTGGCTGCTGATTATATCAGCGGTGAACTTAGAGCAGGAGATGATGCTGTTGATGTGAGCTGGGTTTCAATCAAAGATTTGAATAATCGTAACGTGAGTGATGCAACGCGAAAATTGCTGGCCAAATGTTACGGGTTCGGTGGGTAAATCCGATGATGCCCTGAATAATGGTGTCAAACATCAGCAAATTCTTTTTTAAGAAACTTTATAAAGGCCTTGCACAACGGTGATGGACTTCGTTGCTTGTGTGTTATCAAATAAAAACTTCGCTTGAGATTCAGCGCTTTAATGGTTAGCGCTTTTAAAGTCCCTGCTTTCAACTCTTCAGCGACGGCGATGGTGGAGAGGATCGAAACACCAACTTTGCTTTTTATCCCCTGAATAACTGCTTCCGTACTTCCC
>CAXMTB010000298.1:0-3078 GCA_964195835.1 uncultured Nitrospinaceae bacterium
TTTAGAAAATTAGAACATAGCCCGGGCAAACCGGAAAAGTGAGCTAAAGTTTGAAGTGCCTAACCCGGACAAACCGGTTGTAGCGAAGCGGAAATCCCGATTTATAGGGGAACCAAAAAGGAATAAGTTTTGTCAAAAAAACAAATGAAGTTAGAGTTTAGGTACTAAAACCTTTTTTAAAAACTCCCCGGTATAAGAACCATTTACCTTTACGATCTCTTCCGGTGTCCCGATTCCGACGACATTTCCTCCTTCATCGCCACCTTCGGGCCCGAGATCGATGATATGATCCGAGGTTTTAATGACATCCAGATTGTGTTCGATCACAATGACCGTATTCCCTCCGTCCACAAGTCTTGATAACACATCAAGTAGTTTGCGAATGTCATCCGTATGGAGTCCTGTTGTCGGTTCATCAAGGATATAAACGGTTTTTCCCGTCGCTTTTTTCCCAAGTTCTCGAGACAGTTTGATCCGTTGGGCTTCCCCGCCGGATAGCGTTGTCGCCGGTTGACCGATATGAATATATCCAATGCCGACATCGATCAGGGTCTGTAATTTGTTTTTGATATTGCTTACTCTATTAAAAAACCTGAAGGACTGATTGACGGTCATGCCAAGTATGTCTGCAATGTTTTTCCCTTTATATTTAATTTCAAGGGTCTCTCTGTTGTATCTTTTCCCGTGGCAAACATCACAGGTCACATAAACATCCGGTAGAAAATGCATTTCTATTTTGATAATACCATCCCCGCGACAGGCTTCACATCGTCCTCCCTTAACGTTAAAACTGAATCTTCCGGGTTTATAACCTCTCAATCGTGCTTCAGGTGTCCTGGAAAAAAGTTCTCTGATATACGTAAAAACACCGGTGTATGTTCCAGGATTGGAACGGGGCGTTCTGCCAATGGGTGACTGGTCGATATGGATGACTTTATCAATATGCTCAATGCCCAATATGCTGTCGAATTTACCTGCCGGCATCCTGGCATGATAAAGTCTCTGGGCCATGGCACGATAGAGGGTTTCCAGAACAAGTGTCGATTTTCCGGAGCCGGATACACCGGTGACGCAGATAAAACATCCCAAAGGGAATTCTACATTGATATTTTTTAGGTTATTTTGAGATGCGTCTTGGATAGTTATTTTTTTACGGTGACCGGATCGTCGCTTAAGGGGTACCGGGACACTTTTTCGGCCTGAAAGATACTGTCCGGTCAATGATTTTTCCTCTTTTAAAAGTTCATTCGGTGGGCCGGAAAAAACAACATGTCCACCGTTAATTCCTGCTCCGGGTCCCATATCGACAACATGATCCGAAGCACGTATGGTTTCTTCATCGTGCTCGACCACAAGAACGGTATTGCCGAGATCGCGCATTTGAAAGAGGGTTTCGCGAAGACGCTGGTTGTCTCTCTGGTGAAGACCGATGCTCGGTTCATCAAGAACATAAAGAACGCCGGTCAGCTTCGAGCCAATCTGTGTCGCAAGCCGTATTCGCTGGCTTTCCCCACCGGAAAGCGTGGATGCTGATCTGTCGATGGTAAGGTAGCCAAGTCCGACATTTTCTAAAAAACCGAGCCGTTCATTGATTTCTTTTAGAATTATTGCTGCAATAATTTTTTTTTTGCCGGTTAGTTTTAATTTTTGAAAAAAAGTACGGGCTGTTGTTACTGAAAATTGGGTTATTTCGAAAATGTTGAGATCCCCCACCCGAACAGACTTGCTGGCTTTGTTTAATTTGGCGCCATGGCATTCGGGGCAGGACCGAAAATTCATGTACTGCTTAATTTCTTCTCTGGACTGGTAGGATTCTGTTTCCAGGTATCGTCGTTTAAGCTTCGGAATAATACCTTCAAATGGTTTTTTATAGGTAAACCGACGATTGTTTCTTTCAAAATAGAATGTAATTCGTTCAGTTCCTGAGCCATATAAAAGGGCCCTTTTAAATAGATCCGGAAGATCTTTGTAAGAGGTATAAATATCGACACCATAGTGTGAAGTTAATGCATCTAAAAATTCAATAAAATGGACGGTGTTTCTGTTGGCCCACAAAGCAACTGCCCCTTGTCTCAAAGAGAGTTCGTGATTTGGAATGATTAGGCCGGGGTCAAATTCAGTTATTGAACCCAAGCCGTCACATTTTGGACAGGCGCCCTGGGGAGAGTTGAAAGAAAAACTTGCTGGTGTGAAATCCGGATAGCTTATTCCACAGGTGATACACGCTGATTTTTCGCTAAATAAAATCGGCTTTTCATCAGGAATGTCCACCGTAATGAGGCCGTTTGAAAGGGACATGGCAAGTTCTATGGAATCCGCAAGCCGATTACGGATTTTTTCTTTTACTATCAAACGGTCCACAACCACGTCGATGGTATGCTTTTTGTTCTTGTCCAGCTTACCGACCGCTTCAATTTCTAGAGTTTTCCCATTGATACGGACCCGGGCGAAGCCTTCTTTTTTAAGCCGTTTAAAAAGTTTCTCGTGTGAGCCTTTCTGACCTGAGACAAGGGGCGCTAGAATCATAATCCTGGTGCCTTCGTTCAGTGACATAACCTGGTCAACAATCTGATCGAGTGCTTGAGCGGTAATCGGTTTTCCACACAGATAACAATGAGGCGTGCCGGTTCTTGCAAAGAGGAGGCGGAGATAATCATAAATTTCCGTTACCGTTCCTACAGTTGATCGGGGATTATGACTGGCGGTTTTTTGTTCAATTGCAATTGCCGGCGACAGTCCTTCGATGGTGTCCACATCGGGTTTCTCCATACGTTCAAGAAACTGGCGAGCGTAAGCGGACAGGGATTCAACGTACCTTCGCTGACCTTCAGCATACAGGGTGTCAAAAGCGAGAGTTGACTTGCCAGATCCTGAAAGGCCGGTAACCACGATGAGTTTGTTTCGGGGCAATTCAACATCAATGTTTTTTAAGTTATGATGTCTTGCACCGCGTATGATTATTTTTTCAGTCTTCATTTGATCTTTAAAACCTGTTCCTATGGGCCATGTTTGTCCTGCTATTCAATGGCCAAAACTTTTAAAACAGAAATAGGAAAGAGAAAAGAGGAATGAGGTTTA
>CAXMTB010000299.1:0-3056 GCA_964195835.1 uncultured Nitrospinaceae bacterium
ATGTCATTTGGAACCGGCGCACTCAAAATTACCCCGGCTCATGATCCCAATGACTTTGAAATTGGAAACCGGCATAACCTTGAACGGATTAAGGTTATCGATGATAACGGTCTAATGACATCGGAAGCCGGAAAATTTGAAAACATGGACCGGTTCCAATGCAGGGAAGCTGTGGTTGAAGCACTTAAAAAAGAGGGTCTTTTTGAAAAAATCGAACCCTATCAGCACAATATCGGTCACTGTTATCGGTGCAACACCATCATTGAACCAAATTTGTCAAAGCAGTGGTTTGTCAAAGTCAAACCTCTTGCTGAAAAGGCCATCGATGCGGTCAAAAACGGCGATACTCGAATCGTCCCTGAAATATGGACGAAAACGTATTTTGAATGGATGAACAACATAAAAGACTGGTGTATTTCAAGGCAGATATGGTGGGGCCATCAGATTCCGGCATGGACATGTGAAAGGTGCAATGAAGTTATCGTTGCCATGAATGCACCTGATACATGTCCGGCTTGTAAGGGAACAGATCTTATACAAGATACAGATGTTCTGGATACCTGGTTCAGCTCTGCCCTGTGGCCCTTCTCGACCATGGGGTGGCCGGATGAAACACCGATACTAAAATCGTTTTACCCCACATCTGTTCTTGTAACCGGCTTCGACATCCTCTTTTTCTGGGTCGCCCGAATGATGATGATGGGACTTCATTTTATGGGGGACGTGCCGTTTAAGGACGTTTATGTACATGCCCTGGTACGTGATGAAGACGGCAAAAAGATGAGCAAGTCAACAGGAAACGTCATCGATCCTTTAAGCGTTATCGACACCTATGGAACCGATGCATTCCGTTTTACTCTGACCGCATTTGCAGCCCAGGGCAGAGATGTTAAAATGTCTGAAAAGCGTGTTGAAGGCTACAGAAATTTTATCAACAAGATCTGGAATGCAGCCCGGTTTGCGCTGATGCACATCGACAAAGAACATAAAGATATACCCAATGAATCTCTTTCTCTGGTTGACAGATGGATTTTATCCAGACGCTATCGTGTTGCCGACAAAGTTTCCCAGGCTCTTGACAGCTACAGATTTAACGATGCTGCCGGAGTGCTCTATAACTTTGTCTGGCATGAATTCTGTGACTGGTACCTTGAAGCCATTAAACCCACCCTGTATGGAGAAGAGGGAACGAACCGTAAGGAAGCAACATTGAGCGTTCTATGGCGCGTTCTTCATGACACGCTGATTCTACTCCATCCTTTTATACCCTTTGTCACGGAAGAAATTTGGCATAAGCTTCCAGGAACAAAAGGCTCCATCATGAAATCCACATTTCCTTTAGATGCCGCCGATAACGGTCTTTGCAGGGATATGGAAGCAGAATCAATAATGGAGCTTATCTCAGGAATCATATCCGGAATCAGAAACATAAGAGGAGAGATGAATATTTCACCTTCTCTATCGCTGGCCGTTACCGTCCATTCACAGGAAGAATCCACACGAGGAACCATAGAGCAGTACAAAGACATGATCATTAATCTGGCACGGCTTAAATCCTTGTTTGTGGAAAATACGGGTCAGAGACCAAAGTCAGCAGCAACATCTGTTGTCGATAACGTGACGATCTTTGTTAACTTAGAAGGAATTATCGATTTTGCCCAAGAAATTAATCGCCTTGATAAGGAGATCAACAAACTGACCAATGAGTTAAGCATTGTTTCAAAAAAACTTAGAAATGAGGACTTTCTCAGCAAGGCACCCAAAAAGGTGGTTGAGAAAGTTAAAGAAAAACAAGAAACTCTCATGGAGAAACAGCAAAAGCTTCAGACAAATTTGGATAAAATAAAGGAACTCGAAGCTTAGCCCGAATTTCTCATAAAGAACATCAAGATGAGAATTCCCAGCCTGGATGAATGAAGGTGAAATGATTTTATTATGAATTCAATACAACATCTCATTGAAATCGCGCTCAAAGAAGATATCGGTCCGGGAGACATTACCACCGATAATCTTATAGACCCTCAACTTAAAGGCAAAGGTATCATCATCGCCAAAGAGTCCCTTGTGGTTGCCGGTCTGAATGTGGCCAAACAGGTTTTTCAATACCTTGATTCAGAGGTTATATTCAGATCAGAATATGATGATGGTGATTTTGTAAAAAAAGGTGACGCTTTGGCCAACGTCAAAGGAAGACTTCGCGCGCTGCTTTCCGGTGAGCGAACCGCTTTGAATTTCCTCCAGCATCTCTCGGGTATTTCAACTTTAGTGCGATCATATATGAGCGAACTTTCAGACAAAAATATACGTCTGGTCGATACCCGCAAGACCACCCCGGGCTGGCGTGTATTGGAAAAATATGCCGTACGAGTGGGTGGTGCCTATAACCACAGGATAGGACTGTATGACGGTGTTTTGATCAAGGATAATCACATCGCTGCTTTTGGGGGTATAAAAAAAGCGATTGACCATATCAGAACCCAGATATCCCATCTATTAAAAATAGAGGTGGAGGTTTCCAATCTGGATCAGGTCAAGGAAGCGCTGGAGGCCAATGCCGATGTCATCATGCTGGACAACATGACCATAAAACAGATCAAAGAGGCCACAGCCTTTATTCATAAAAGGGCGGTGGTCGAATTGTCAGGCAATGTGACAAAAAGCGTTCTTAAATCCCTGGTAGATACCGGCGTCGATATCATATCCGTAGGAGCTCTCACCCACTCTGCAAGATGCGTGGACATCAGCATGCAGATCAGCCAGAACTTATAATAAAGACCTTATCCGAGAAATAAAAAATAATGAAATGGATGCCTGATGCCGAAGCTGCAATAAAGAACGTTCCTTTTTTTGTAAGAAAAAAGGTTCGTTTTCGGATTGAAAATGAAACCGCGGCCGCCGGCAAAAAGATTGTATCACTTTCTGATGTCAAAACGGCACAGGCTCGATTTATGTCGAAAATGAGCTCAGAAATCAAAGGGTATCAGATCGACACCTGTTTTGGATCGAGCGGGTGCCCTAATCCCGCGAACAGCTGTGATGTTCTGGTCAAAAAAATA
>CAXMTB010000300.1:0-3024 GCA_964195835.1 uncultured Nitrospinaceae bacterium
GGGGCCGGATGGGCCAATGTGCCGGCACTCAACCTACTCATGGGAGCACCACTGAAAATCAGTGTGGCCACAAGCAAATTCCTCCTTTCCATCACAGATACTTCCGCAGCATGGATATACGTGAATAAGGGCTGTGTTATACCCCTTATGGTCGTTCCCTCGCTGGTGGGAATCATGCTCGGCTCTTTTGTGGGAGTCCGTTTACTTAAAATTGCCAAGCCTACCTTTATCCGGTGGATGGTCATTGGCATCCTGGCATTTGCCGGGATCAAAGCATTGTCCAAAGGACTTGGATTTTAATTTATTAATTTAAACTCAAGCAAGACATGGAATTGTTTGCCGGGAGAAAATAAATGGATGAAAAAACAAATACCTTGTTAAAAGCATCACCGGAGCAGCTTCTTTATGCCAAAATACTGGAAAAGGGTATGTACTCCGGTTTACTCATTCTTCTTATTACATTTGGTCTTTATACATTCGGCATTTTAGATCCCTATATTCCGCTGGATAAAGTTTCCGAGTACTGGTCTTACAACGTCAATGACTATCTTAAACATGCAGAAATTAAACCCGGATGGGCCTGGCTGGGCATGCTCAAATACGGAGATTTTGTTAATTTCATCGGCATAGCCATGTTGGCGGGTGTTACCATTTTCTGCTATGCCGCCATCGTGCCGACGCTGCTGAAAAACAACGACAAGGTTTATGCAATTCTGGCGATTATTGAGGTCATTATTCTCAGTGCCGCGGCCAGCGGGCTACTTGCCGTAGGGCATTAACCCTATTGTTTCATAAGTAAATATCCTGGCCCAAAGTATCAAGCTTTAGTTATTCCCAGGGGAGATTTACTTTGTTGTAAGTTCTATAACTCATTGAAATCTCAAATATCAAATATCAAACAAATCCCAATGACCAAAATTCTAAAATCCAAACAATGTCTCGTCCTGGAAGATTTTGGTCATTGATTATTGGAAATTGTGATTTATTTGTAATTTGGTGCTTGGAATTTGTGATTTTAGACACAAAACTCCAAGGCAGAACCATTTATCTATGAATCCCGTATAGCGGGACAGACATGGCACATCGAAGATCCCGCATTGCGTTAGAAGACCAGGTTTTCAATGTAAAAAATAAATCGTAGAGTCTAAATAATCATTATTTAGAATATGCCACTTAACTGATGTGAAAGCGAATCACTGCAGATATCCTCGAGCTGCAATACAATCCGCTTGAGATCATGACTGCCCGAAACCGATTTTATGGTATCGATAGCAGCAACCTTTTCAGGCGGATAGGTTTCAAGAATTTCATAGGTATCTTCGAATTCATCGATGGCGAGCTGTGCAGTCAAAATAATATAGTCATCCACCCGCTGTTTTGAATCCTTTAATTCGGGCCTTTCAAGAAGCGATTCTTCCATGGTTTTTGCCGTCAAAAACATCAAATCTTTGACTTCTTTGGCCGTAAATCCTTCAACAAAGCGACGGTAGGCAATAACCTGCGCATAGTTGGGCATCATCGCTCTGTCCCGATTCCTCACCGTTGCCGAGACAAGCTGATAGTTCAGCGTGATGTACCATTTCAGGAGGTCCTGATCCATTTTTCGGTAATTTGGAAACCGCTTTTCATTTTCCGGTTTCATCACCTCTGCCACAAGCTGATTGACCAACGATTCGCGCAGATCGATAAGAATATTATAGATTTCAGTACTTTTTCTGTAAGCCACCCGTTGCAAAAGTAATTCATTACGGAACTCCCAGTTTTTGGGGTGGGTGATCATTTTTTCGGTGATGAACAATAAACGCCGCAGGATATGATACCGTGGTGTGGGTTTCCAGCCTAAAACCTTGAAGGTTACAGAAGCATCTATGGTCAGTTTCTTGTCAATATATTCCGCCATCCAGGGTTTCTCAAGCGTCTCCTTTCCGGTCAACCATCCCAAAAACGATAGAATGACCAAACCCGGTCGTACAAATATTTTGGGCATTTTAAACGGTTTCACATCGTATCCGTAATAGTAGCGTGTGGCGGTTCGAAAAAGATCAATATGAGAAATACTCCCCTGCGAACCGGCAATATACACGGCCAGTTGAGGGAGCCTATCGCTGATATCTATAATTCTACGGAACAGCTTGATAAGGTCCTTGATATGGATATACGGTACGGCCGATTCGCCGTGTCCCCCCAACATTCTCGATAAGAGTGTCTTTTTGGAAACCCAGGATTTCAACAGCATGTACAATATGGGATATTCGCACCAGTCACTGAATACGGCAGCCAAACGAACGATGGAGCAAGGAAGCGTCTCGGAATAATCCTTAATTATTGCTTCCGCCCGTCGTTTACTTCTTGCATAGGGAAAATCCGCATCCACAGGACTTTTTTCGGTGAGCGCCCTGCCGGCAGTAGGAAATTTGCAGGCAGCCAAAGAACTGGAAAAAATAAACCGTTTTACGCCCAGCATTTTTGACAACTCAAGGAGATATCGGGTGCCGGTGACATTGGTCTCCTCATACACTGGATTCTCATTCAAGGTAAAGTCATAATAACCGGCCAGGTGCAGGACATAATCTGTTCCTCCGTGTTCTTGGACATATTCAAAGACCCTCAGAAGATTTTTCCACTTGGTGATATCCGCCTGCAGCCAGTGGGTATGATCATTTTCCGGAACCCCGGCCTCTTTTTGGCTTCTACGGGCGATACAAAAGATGCGAAATTTCCCGGATACGGCGATAACAAAATGCCTTCCGATGAAACCCGAGGCTCCGGTCACCAAAATTCCCGGCAATCTGTTGTTCATTTTACCCTTCTTTTATCTCTATCGGCACTACAAACTCATTGAGCGTTTTGCTCAATTGAGGTATTAACGTAAAGAATCCTGGCCCAGAGGACCAGGTTTTTTAGGACGAAATAAATGTAAAAGTTTAGTCCTTTGAAACAAATCGATTTCAAAGGAGCTTCAGGTATGATTAAATTTTTGGCTGGAAGCTGTCTGGGTGGATTAGGGATCGTTTTGAAAGAACC
>CAXMTB010000301.1:0-2961 GCA_964195835.1 uncultured Nitrospinaceae bacterium
ACTTTCTTATTTTTTAAAAATATTTGTGGTTATCCGTGGTTTCCCTTATCCCTGGTCGCCTCTGGCGCCGCCGAAGGCGGGTAAACCTCTTTCCGGCTTAAAGGTTTTGGTCACTTCGATATTTTCTCGGCCAATTCTATAAAAGCCCGGGCCACCGTGGTGTCCGCATATTTTTCCTGAATAGAGACACCGTTGTCACCACATGACACAACGTTCGGATCAAAGGGAATTCTGCCTAAAAACGGAATGCCCGCAGTACCTGCGGTTTTTTCCCCGCCACCCGATCCAAAAAGATCCACCATTTTGTTACAGTGAGGGCAGGCAAAGCCGCTCATGTTTTCGACAAGACCCAAAATATCCATCTTAACAGTCCTGCAAAAACTGATGGATTTTCGGACGTCCGCCAGAGAAACCTCTTGAGGCGTCGTAACGATGATGGCTTTGGCGTCAAGAATGGTCTGAGCAACGGTCAGCGGTTCATCGCCGGTTCCCGGAGGAGAATCGATAATCAAAAAGTCAAGTTCGCCCCATTCCACCTCGCCGATAAACTGGCGTATGGCAGAGTATTTAAGTGGCCCCCGCCATATGATCGCATCGTCTTTATTTGCGATCATCGATTCGATTGAAACCACTTTCAAATTATCTGAATATTGTATGGGATTCAGTTTGTTATTCTTGCTTAAATCGAGCATTCCCTTTAAACCGAGCATTCTCGGTACGTCAGGACCGTGCAAGTCGACATCCATAATCCCGACTTGAAACCCTTTGTTGGCAAGGGCCACGGACAGATTAACAGAGGTACTGGTCTTGCCCACACCGCCCTTCCCGCTTAGCACGATATATTTGTTTTTTATTTTTTTTAAAGAGCTGTCAACAGCAGCATCCTGTTTTGTCTTCGTCTTTTGTTGCTTTTTAGCATCTTCAACATTTTTATGAATTTTTACCATAGTTCTTTATCCCCCATTAACTCCTGCATCGAAAAAAATTCTCATCATTACAATTCGGACAGTTTTCAGGTCTGCCCGTTCCCCACGACTCGACCCATCTGTGGCTGCAATTGCGACACATGAATGTCCTTACTTCATCGACCATCTTGTAATTTCCACCTTCGACATTGATGGCCTTCCCGTTGATAAGGGCATCCGCAACCACTTTTCTGGCCTGCTGAACAATCCGACCGAAAGTTGCTCTAGAGACGTTCATATGGCGACCGGCCTCTTCATGGGACATGCCGAGAAGATCGGCAAGTCGTATGGCCTCGCGTTCATCCACCGTTAGGCGCACCTCAGAAAGATCGCGCATGGGAATGCCTCTGGGCTTGAAATAACTAATGGCCGGATTAAAAGCCACCCTACGATGTTTTTTGGGGCGTGCCATAAGAAACCTTTATGAGTATATACTCGGATGCAGATTAAGTATATACATTGATGTTGTCAAGCTTTTAGTTTCTGTCTATTTGACAAACAGCATGTTCATGTTATTCTTGTCGAAAGTTCCGAATATATAGTAAATCAGGTTTCCCGCCCATATTTTTGCACACTCATGTATCGGGGTGTTTTTATTTGTCAGATCGTTCCATGGAGTGTGTTTTTTTCAAACCGTGTAAACTCGGCACGTCTTCACGGGGTGTACATCCGTGAACACTGACAAATTAAGGATGCGAAACTTGTGTAACATATTTCATTTTTTTGAGGAAAATAAAGATGATCGAGTTGAAAAAAATAAAAGACATAGAAGATTTTAAAAAATTACTCGAAATTCAGAAAAGTGCCTGGGGGTTTTTAGATATTGACATTGAACCCCATCATTTGATGACGCGAGTTCAAAAATATGGGGGTCTTGTTCAAGGGCTTTATTTCAATGGCAAATTGGCGGGTTTTACCTACGCGCTCATCGGCAATTGGGAAGGAAAACACTTTATCTATTCCCACATGACCGGGGTTCATCAAAAATATCAGACACAAGGATTCGGTTTTTTGCTTAAAAAAGCCCAAA
This sequence comes from uncultured Nitrospinaceae bacterium, assembly GCA_964195835.1. Taxonomy (GTDB): domain Bacteria; phylum Desulfobacterota; class Desulfobacteria; order Desulfobacterales; family UBA11574; genus UBA11574. The sequence continues at coordinate 1,996 of CAXMTB010000301.1, forward strand.
GAGAAGAAGTTTTAAAAATGGGATATGAGATCATTCGCTGGAATTTTGATCCTCTCGAATCCATGAACGCTTTTTTCAATATCCACAGACTCGGCATAATCAGCCAAGAATATGAGAACGATATATATGGAACAGGGGAAAGCGGACTTCACAAAGGGCTCCCCACAGACAGGCTGATCGCAACCTGGGACCTGAGTTCAGATCGGGTCATTAACAAAATGAAACAAAAAGAACCTCCGATTATAGAGAATATCCCCGAGAAAAATCCGGAAAATTTTACTCAAGAAACAGCCTATATAGAAATTCCCCGAGATGTAAGGTCATTGAAAGAGACGAATATGAATGAAGCCGTTGAATGGAGAATGAAAACGCGTCGTCTTTTTGAATCAGCTTTTCAAAAAAATTATGTTGTTACAGATATCGTGTTTTCCGAGGATAAAAGGAGAATTTTCTATAAACTAAAGGTGGATAAGGGATAAATGAAAAGAATAAAGCAAATTGATACCGTGGAAATGTTTATTGTCAGGTTGCCGCTTGTCTCTTCGTTTGAGACAAGCTTTTCCGTGCAGACGCACAGAGAAGCCTTGTTATTAAAAATTGTGTCAGATGATGTTTGCGGATGGGGAGAGTGTGTAACGTCTCCGGACCCGTACTACTGTTATGAAACCAATGCAACAGCGTCTCATATTATAAAAGACTTTTTAATCGCTATTTTAACGGCCATGAACCATTTTACCATTGAAGATGTTCTTCAATATTTTGAGCAAATTAGAGGACATCATATGGCCAAGGCCGCTGTTGAAAATGCCCTTCTTGATATTATGGCCCAAAAATATAAAATTCCCCTTTTTGAACTCATGGGAGGCACATCCAAAAAAATCATGTCAGGAATCAGTATCGGAATCCAAGAAAGTATAGACGACCTTCTTGAATCGATTCAAAAAGCATGTGATAAAAAATACCACA
>CAXMTB010000302.1:0-2939 GCA_964195835.1 uncultured Nitrospinaceae bacterium
ACAAGCGCCTGGACTCATCCATAAAAACTGGAGATGTGGAGATCCAAAAGAGCAATATTCTTCTTATCGGACCGACCGGATGTGGGAAAACATTGCTGGCACAAACCCTTGCCAGATTTCTAAATGTACCCTTTACGATTGCCGATGCCACAAGCCTTACTGAAGCCGGCTACGTCGGCGAGGATGTCGAAAATATCATCCTTGCTCTGCTTCAGAATGCGGATTATGATGTGGAAAAGGCAAGTCGGGGTATTGTATACATTGACGAAATCGACAAAATTGCTCGAAAATCCGACAACCCGTCCATTACCCGTGATGTTTCGGGAGAAGGCGTTCAGCAGGCATTATTGAAAATTATAGAAGGGACCACTGCCAGTGTTCCGCCCAAAGGGGGACGAAAACACCCTCAACAGGATTTTGTTAAAGTCGACACTTCTAACATACTTTTTATTTGTGGTGGAACTTTTACCGGACTCGAGCAGATCGTCCAGCGGCGTCTTGGTTCCAAAGTTATGGGTTTTGGGGCTAAAATCGTCAAAGCGGAAGAGAAAAATATCGGTGAAATCCTTAAAATGGTGCGGCCCGAGGACCTGATTAAATACGGTTTGATTCCTGAATTTTTGGGACGTCTCCCTGTTATTGCGACCCTTGGTGAATTGAATGTGTCAGCTTTGATCAGAATACTGATAGAGCCGAAAAACGCACTGATAAAGCAGTTTAAAAAACTCATGGAGATAGAAGGTGTAAATCTCAGACTAACAGATAGCGCACTTACAGCCATTGCCGAAGAGGCCGCGAAACGCAAATCCGGTGCCAGAGGGCTACGTGCCATTATGGAAAAATGTATGATCGATGTCATGTATGAGATCCCCTCCATGGAGAATGTCAAAGAATGTGTTATAGGAGAAGATACGGTTCTCAATCAGGAAGATCCGATTCTCTTATTTGAGCAACCCCAGAAAAAAGCACAAGACGGATGATTGGGAGAATAAAGGCTTATTATGATTAGTTTACAAAAATTTTTTAAAGATGAAGATTCTGATTCACCAAGCCTGCTACTGCCGCTTCTACCGCTGAGGGATATCGTTGTTTTTCCCCACATGGTTGCACCGCTTTTTGTGGGACGATCGAAATCAGTGAACGCTCTTACCGATGCGATGAACAACGATAAGAGGGTTTTTCTTGCCACCCAAATCAAAGTAGGCATCGACAACCCCGGTGAAAAAGACATCAGTCATATAGGAACCATTGCTAGCGTACTTCAACTTCTAAAGCTTCCTGATGGAACGGTAAAAGCTTTGATCGAAGGGAAAAGCAGAGCTTCTATTGCCCGTTTTGTTAAGAACAAAGACTTTTTTCAGGTGGAGTTGGAATTGATTCCCGAAACACAAGTATCGCCTGCAGAGGGTGAAGCACTGGTCAGGGCGATTAACAAAAGTTTCGATGAGTATTCCCAAGTAAACAAGAGCCTATCAAGAGATCTTGTGAAAAGTGTTTCCAGCATCTCAGATCCTTCAAAGCTTGTTGATACTATGGCGGCTCATTTCGCGTTCAAAATCGATGATAAACAGAGTCTGCTGGAAACGGTTTCCTTGGAAAAACGGCTTTCTTTACTTCTGAATTTGATCAAGATGGAAATTGATATTTTCAAAATGGATCAGCGGATAAAAAGTCGTGTCAAGGAACAGATGGATAAAACTCAGAAAAATTATTATCTGAATGAACAGATGCGAGCCATAAAAAAGGAAATCGGTTCTGAGGATGATCATGGGGACGAACTTAGAGAGCTTGAAAAGCGAATCAAACGTAAAAAAATGTCCAAGGAGGCTGCAGGAAAGGTTAGACATGAATTAAGAAAGCTCAAAATGATGACCCCCATGTCTGCCGAAGCTACGGTGGTTCGAGGCTATATCGATTGGTTAATCAGCCTTCCGTGGTTTGATCGAAGCAAGGTACGAAAGGATCTTGAAGAAGCCGATAAGATACTTGAAGAAGATCACTACGGATTGAAAAAGCCAAAGGAACGCATAATAGAATATCTGGCTGTTCAGTGCCTTGTCAAAAAAATTAGGGGGCCGATACTCTGTTTTATAGGACCACCCGGGGTTGGGAAAACCTCTTTGGCCAAATCTGTTGCCCGGGCCACAGGAAGAAAATTTGTACGTCTTTCTCTGGGAGGTGTCAGGGATGAGGCTGAAATTCGAGGACACCGGCGCACATACATCGGTGCAATGCCCGGCAAAATCATCCAATCCCTGAAAAAGGTGGGTGTCAATAATCCGGTATTTTGCCTTGATGAAGTGGATAAAATGAGTATGGATTTCCGAGGAGATCCCTCAGCCGCCCTTTTGGAAGTGCTTGATCCTGAGCAAAATTACAGCTTCAACGATCATTATCTGGACGTCGATTACGATCTTTCAGATATTCTGTTTATTACCACAGCCAACACATTACCTGAGATACCCCTTCCATTACAGGATAGAATGGAGGTCATACGCCTACCCGGCTATGCAGAATATGAGAAATATCATATTGCAAAAGACTTTTTAATATACAAGCAGATTAAAATGAATGGGCTGGAAGAAAAGAATGTACAATTTTCCAAGAATGGTGTTCTCACGATAATTCGTCGATATACCAGAGAATCAGGGGTAAGAAATCTGGAACGTGAGATCGCTTCAATATGCCGGAAGATTGCACGAAAAATTGTAACAAATAAAGAGGTTAAAACCTATAAAATAACGGCAAATTCGATTCAGAAATACCTGGGTCCGACCCAATTCAAGGAGATTCAGATAGAAGAACACGACCAGGTCGGCACTGTAACCGGTCTTGCCTGGACCCAAGTGGGCGGCGTGTTACTTTCCATTGAAACCCTGATTATGCCCGGCAAAGGAAAACTCACCATGACCGGTAAGCTGGGAGAGGTGATGCAAGAA
>CAXMTB010000303.1:0-2907 GCA_964195835.1 uncultured Nitrospinaceae bacterium
TTATTTCTTGACACTTCTCGCTTTTTCAACTCCATGCCCTTGTTCGGTTTTTTATTTTTAACGCATTAAGCAGATTGTGCTTGGTAAATAACCGATCGATATTTAGGCGGTGGGATTAGCTTACCTTCCGCTTTGGCAGCTTCAATCCATAGAGATTTGGCCTTTTGAACCTCATGTAGTGCTTCATCAGGCGTATCACCGAATGCTGAACATGCGTCAAGATCAGGGATGTCAGCAATGTATCCACCGTCATCTTCGGAATAAAAAATATTTATATGGTAGTCGCGCATTATTCGTTCTCCTTCAATTTCAGATTATGTGTCTCGACAAGTTTCAGGAATTGACGAATCTGATATGGTTTCGCCTGACCTTTTATATTTTGAAGATTAACAAGTTCCGGAATGTCCGGTCGAGTGAAAATGTGGTGACTCCCATCTGTTCTTGAGAAGGTGAAACCGAAACCTTGAACAAGATTTACCATATCAGAGAATCTTATGTTTTTAGAACCTGCAAGTATTTTTTGAAGAATTTTCTACCTGTTCATATCTTGTTATCTTTCAAAAACCCAACCCGGATAAACCGGAATTGAATATTGAAGATTGACGATTGAATATTTATGGATGTCGCTTCGCTCTGTCATTTTTATGATAGTTCTTATTAAAATTGATCCGCTGGAAGCAACCTTGAATATTTAATCTTCAATCAAAAATATTCAATTGCTTGAAGATGGTAAAAATAACCCAATACAATTTTTTGCCATAAAATACCAAAAAAATTCTAAGATCTAAGCCGGAACCAAAATTTTCTTATTGAACGAATAATGTTACAAAAAACAGATGAAAAATACAGAGCTTCTAACCAAACGATTCGAGAAAAATATCGCTGGTACGTTAAACTGTTTTGACCGATTGGTGCTTTTTGGAACATACCAACCGATTTGCTATCCCCAAGCGATGTCCTGGCAACTACATGAAGCAGGGATTCAATTGATCGACTACGAAAATAAATTTGCCAATAAACTGCGTTTGGAAATGACCGCTCGAATTAAAGCTATCGCTGCCCAGGAAAACATCCCTATAAAGCAAGTGTACGCGTCGGTTCGCAAGGAAGCCTTGGTCTCTGAAATTTTGTCCACCCGTGGTGATGCTCCCGGCATTGTGTGCATCCTCAGTGCCATGGAGAGCTGCCGTTGCTTTAAGGTGCGTAAAAATCATAAGAGCGGTTATCTCGAGCTGCAGTGGAAACCAGGTAAATGTTTGCACTATTACGTGTACCTGATGGATCCTGATTACGGTCTGTGTTATCTGCGGATTCCAACCTGGGCACCGTTTCGATTGCAATTTTATTTCAACGGCCATGACTGGCTGCAGCGGCGCATGGCAGCAGCGGACATCACATACCGTAAAGCAGATAACTGTTTTGTGCATGTCTCAGATTTTCAACGGGCACAGTCCATCGTTGACTCCTTTGATGTTAATTGCCTTCATCGGCGTTTAGATCAGCTTGCCGCTCGCTTCGTGGCCGTACACGGCAGATGGGGCCAAGGCCTGCACTGGAGCATCTATCAGGCCGAATGGGCAACCGATGTGGTGTTCAAATCCAGCCGCATTCTGCCTGTATTGTATGAGGAACTGGTCCGCACAGCCGCCATTGAGATCAAATGTGCCGACATTTATGGTTTTCTCGGTCGACGCTTGTCGGATAAGTCCGCTTCGCAAGTCAGCAATCGGCTTCAAACACTGATTGAAGGGACTCGTATTAAACACAGCCTCGAGAAAAATTCGATCAAGATGTACGATAAGCAGGCGCGTGTGCTTCGCATCGAGACCACATCCAACGACGTATCATTTTTCAAACATCACCGCGAGGTGAAACACCGGGACGGAACCCGGGAGATGAAACATGCCCCGGTACGAAAGACCATCTACAGTCTGGGTGCCGTGGCAGAACAAATGCAAGCATGTAATCAACGCTACCTGTCATTTATCTCGCAGTGGCGAGACCACAGTCGCGAACGTACTGATCTTCGCAAGATCACCGGTTCGGTAAAAGACGACAAACAGCGGTCTTATCGCGGAGTAAACTTTTTCCAATCCGAAGACCTGAGTTTCATGCTGGCGATTCTGCGTGGTGAATATCAGATCGCCGGCTTCACCAATCGAGCCCTGCAAGCCCATCTTGCAGGATGGAATTCTCAAAAAATAGGCCGTGTTTTGAAAAGATTCCGAGTACTTCGACTGACCAAGCGTGTCGGGCGCACTTACAAATACTATCTTTCATCATTGGGCAAAAAAGTACTTGTAGCAGCTCTGCAATTAAAAGAACGAGTTATTCTGCCCACTATGGCTACCGTATGAATCATGCGCAAACATGATGGGATTTCTATAAATAGGTACTAAAGGGGGGATTGAAAGCGACGTGACCGTCACTCGGTTAAAAGAGGACGAATTCAGAATTATTTCCGGAACTTCCTTTGTATCCAATGACTTCGGATGGATTCAACTCCACATGCCGGATGACGGATCGGTTGAAATCGAAGATCAGACCGAAAGCTTGTGCTGTTTAACGCTGTGGGGCCCTGAGTCCCGACTGGTACTGGGATCCGTTTGCGTCGGCGATTTATCTAATGCGGCTTTTCCCTATATGACGGCCCAGACGATAGAAATAAAGAATATTTCCGTCTGGGCCCAACGGGTGAGCTATGTCGGGGAACTTGGTTGGGAGCTCTACATTCAACCCGGGGACGCCCTGACGGTGTGGGATGCCCTGATGGAGGCCGGCCGCGAGTCCGGGATCCAACCTGCCGGCTACAAGGCCCTGGATGCCTTGCGAATAGAAAAGGGTTATTTGTACTGGAGCAGCGATATTACACCGGAAGATAGTCCTCTGGAAGCCGGTTTAGGGATG
>CAXMTB010000304.1:0-2905 GCA_964195835.1 uncultured Nitrospinaceae bacterium
TTTTTTTTAAACCGAAAAGAGCAAGGAGTGTATATTGCATAGACAAAGACTACATGATGAAAATGACGTAGTCAATTAGGATAGGCGTTACAGTCGGGCACGGGCGAATACTATCATGGGAATCAAGGTCGAGGAAGAAGTTCATTCCAAAAGGGCGCCGTATTTGATCAAGATATCTTTTTTTGTGATCGATTCCGGTTTTCCTTTGGGCTGTCGAACATTTCGGCCGCAAAGAATGACAAGTTCATAGGCCTCGAAGATTGCATAGCGATTTTTGTCAAACACGATGAGTTTGTTGCCGTTTTCTTGACGCACCTTTTCTCTGAATTTGCGGATACCGGTTTCTTTTCCTTGTTGATCCAGTTGGTCCTGCTGGTTCATCCAGGTTCGAAACGCGGTGGTTAAAGCCATGGTGATGATAGTCAGATAGGCGTGGGCACAAAAGCTATCTTTGGTATTTTGGGCTGGGCGTTGAATAAACCAGGCCTGCTTGGCTTCTCGGAACGTAGAGTTTTCTATTTCGCTGCGTGCATCGTAGCCGTCATAGGTATCCAACGGTTTATCGACAGGTGCGTTGGTAAGAATAACCATTGTATCTGAATTAGGATTGTTTTCTTTGTAGGGGTCATCAAGCACGACGACGGCATTTATAGGATTTGCAACAAAATCATTGCGATTTTCATGGCTTCCGCTACCCTTTTCGCTGTAAAAACCTGCTGAAGTCAGCGCCTGTATGCCGACAACTTCCCATCGGTCTGTAACCGTGGTGCTGTTTTTTCCTTTACCCACCGAGCGTTGCAGTTCCCTGATTTGAACAATACCTGAGTCTGCCAGGTTGAGGGCATCGTTGTAAACATTCATGTTTGTTTTGGCGGGAACGTAGAAGAAAATACCCATATCATGGTTGAGCCACCACATAAAAGGACCGTCAATAAATCCGCGATCAAAGGCTAAGGATACGATTTGGGCATGCCCGCCCAAATTGTCAACCGCCTGTTGGACAAGTTCACGAGCCAATTTGATATCGGCAACTTCTATGGTAGCAAAGCGCATGGCAATGGGAAGCTTGCTCAAAGGGTCCCAGAGTATCCAGATTTTAAAGCCGAAGACCGTCTCCAATACCTTACGAATACGCTTTTTGCGACGGCGAAGTTGCGGTGCTTTTTCTTTGGTCACCTTGCCGCAGCCTTCACAGCGTTCGGTCGACTGGATTTCAGAGGCATCCATGACGGCCTGGATGTGTTTTGGAAAAAACCGATGAGCAGCCAAAATGCCGATGACCTTGTTAAAGAAACGATCTAGAACTGTCTGTGAAATGGCTTGAATGAAAGTGGCGATAAATTGTGGACAGATGGGACCGCGGATTTCGCTGGAGTCCTTATTGGCAGCATTTTCTTTGTTTTCATTTGAACCGCAAGCACTATGAACACCTCGCTGACTGGTGCCTTGCTGAATTTGGCGCGCATTGAAGCCCACCAAGCGCATAAGGGACTGAGACTGAAGTAGAACCGCTTTAATATTCCAAAAAAATGGGCAACCGGCTACGATTCTCATCAAATAGATAAGGATGAGCGCATCGAACTTTATGTTACTTTGCCGTTGTTTTATTTTAGGTTCAAGTTTGAACAGCAGCTTTTTGATTCCAAGCTGAGACAGGAAGCTGAAGAACTCGTCAAAGAGTCCGGCTTCACCCAGGCCATAGACTTCTTCAACATCTTTACCATCGGCGAGGTCGGTCGCAATACCAGCCTGGTCTTTGAGTGCGGTAAACCAGATGAGCCGTTGGGTAATTTTTTGTGACGCATCTTCAATCAGGTTTATGGCAGTTCTCCTTGATCTTTGGGTTTGAACAGGCTTTATCACTGATGGTGCGAAAAACAGAGTTGTCCTACTCTTAGGCCGATACTCTACAACACGTATATATTATTGTCCAGCTTGTTATTCAGCCATTATTTGTAATTATTTCATATTTTTGGATTATTACTCATAATAGCTATTATTTTCTTAGAATTTCGTAGTATTTTAAAATTTTTCGATAGTATCTTAACCATCGAAATATAAATTTTTAACAAGGTAGCAGCGGCTGATCGAAGTGCCATGGGCTATTATCATCTGAATTTATTTCAGATATAAACCGAGGTGGCGTGCATGTTGGCGCAGGGCTCTGCACACCGTGTCGGCAAACGCAATCTGGGCCCTGGGTATCCGGGTATCATCCAATCTGGTTAGCTATGGAGCAGATCTGAATATGACCCCGGCAAGCCACATATAGTGCTGTGCATATAAATTTCCCACACGATGTGACCCAGACTTTGGTAAGCAGATGGGCTATGAGCTGTTGCGTCATGCAAGGCGGATAAGGGCTGCATCGGTGATATCAGAAAACCGGCAACAATACGGACTGGGATAGGTAGGTTCTAAGAGAAAACGGCCCGGAGCCCGAAGGCAACCGGCCGTTGTTACCGGCAGGCCCGGTGAGAGGTTGTGGGCTCGCTGCTCAATAGAGGCAATCACGGGGGACGTCTGCCGAGCCGGGAGAAAACTGTATGTCTGGTGACAACCGGGCCTTGAGCTTGGCGGTTGGACCATTCTGCTTACTAAAGCTCAGCGAGGATAAAAAAGTTACAACTCTTTGCATTCTTACAAAATTTTTCTGTCCCTGCAGTTTGATCGGAAGCAGTTATCTTATATCAAATATCCAGTGGTACCTCTGGATATTTGATATAGCGCATAACCAAGATGAATGGATCAAGGCAAGGGCGCCTCTGAGGCAATCATAGGCGGCATGAGGGCAAGGAAAAAGGCTGGGGCATGGTAATAGGGGGGCGTTTTTTTTAAACCGAAAAGAGCAAGGAGTGTATATTGCATAGACAAAGACTACATGATGAAAATGACGTAGTCAATT
>CAXMTB010000305.1:0-2862 GCA_964195835.1 uncultured Nitrospinaceae bacterium
ACCGACATTGTCTTCCCCCAACCCGATTCCCTTTTTGAAGAACTCGTGTCAAAACACGGCATCGAAAAAATATATGTATTTGAAGAAGGTTATGGGCGGGTCATTTATCTTCAGCTTTTAGATTTGGTGAACCAGAAACAACTTGATGTAAAGGTGGTTGATCGCTCTATACCCTACGAACCCAGGATATATGAACGGTTTTCCTACATCGATCATATTATGAACCTATAAAAGGAGGCGCGAACCATGGCTTTAGCGCAGAGCACTGCTTTAAAAAATAAAATAAAAGATGAAATCACCTATCTTCGGCCGGTGTCCAATTGCACCGGGTGCGGGGACACCAAGGTTTCCTGGTCCATACACGAGGGGATGAGACGATTTAACCGAAAGCTGGGCCTTAAAGGAAAAGACAGGTATGAGCTGATTTACGCTGCCGACAGAGGATGCGGCAACCTGCAAGGCTACCATGCTTACGGCATTGTGGACGCCATCTTTTGCATGGGCAGCGGCGCCATTGTCGGAGATGGAATCAAAGAGGCCTGCTCCGAGAAACAGATCGTGGTCACTGCATCGGGAGACGGCGCCTATAATTTTAATATCAGCGGCATCAAATTTGCTGCCAAAAACAAACGATTTGGCGCCATCAACGTGATCTACAACAACTACAACATCCGGATGACCGGTGGCCAGATACCCCTTGAGACCGATTTCGACAAAGAAGGTCCGGCTTTAGGCTTCGACATCATTCATGTAAACCCCTTCCGGGTGGACGACAATGCAGAGCTTTTCAAGGATTTGTATGACCGGTATCTCAAAAAGGAAAAAGTAATGGTCATTGCAGACGGCGTCTGCGTCCTGGATATGGGAAAGGATGCCAGGAATTCAGGAATAAAGATGGGCCGTATGGTAAGGTCGGAGGAGTGCCTGGATCTTAAATTTGCCAAAGAGCGTGAGCGCGTGGCGATGGAGGAACCGGAAAAACTCAAAGACCTTCCCAGGTTCAAGTGCCGGTTATGCGGTATCGGACTCAGGTGCCATGCCTTGCTCAGCAACGATCTCAGGCAATGCCAGGCCTGTGGTTCGTGTTTGCAGTTTCCCTGTCCGGTAAACGCTCTGAGTTTTGAGGGGATCAACTTTTCGACTTCCGTCAGTATATCCGAACTTATCGATAATTAGGAGGAATTCATGGCTACAGAAAGACAGCTTACCATATCCAACCCATCCATTGGCGGTTCCGGTTACCTTACCCTGTCGAACATAGAAGCTGATGCGGCCATTGCCGCAGGGTTTCATGCTGCCATCCACCAGTGTCGGGGTCTGGCCCAGGCCGGTGGTCCGCTTTGTGTGGATGTAATGATTCGTGAACATGAAGTGAGAGGGGCGGTTTCCTATAATGTGGACTACATCAATGGCTATGACCTTTCCGAAGCCTGGCGGGGTGTCTTTACCGCGGGAGACTTTGTCGGCGCTTTTCCCAGGGGGCTCACTGTGGTGGCCGATTTTTATGTGGATGAACCGATTCTGGTCACCGCCAGCCGAAAAGGACCGAGGTATCTCACCAGAGATGAGTATCTTAAAAGATATGAAAAAGTCATCGATGGGGGGCACGACTTGAGGTTGGTATTCTATGACTTTAGCAAATACAAGCTGAGAAACATCATGAAGGGGCCCTTTTCATTCGGTGTCATTACAGCGGATCTTGATCTGCGGCAGGACGCGCGTTTTATTACACTAACCAAGGACGCCGCCATTGAGGGGATACTCAATAATGTGCCCCAAAAAGCGGATCCGGTTACCAATGAGAAAATACGAAAACTCAATCAGGATGTTTTCGAAACCGGATACGCGGCCAGGAAACAGTTTGCCGGGTCACAGGATGAGAAAATCATCCTGATTTAGAATTTCCTTTTTATCATCCGAGTTGCACCAAGACATTTAAGATCCAATAAACTTTCATCAGACCTAATAATTATCTCATCCCATGATGCCTCAAAGGTAAACAAAATGGGGGTTTTCTATACATTCATATCTCATATATATAAGGGTTATGAAAATTCATCCGAATCTATTAAAATGCTAAGTAAATCAAATAAATAATATATTTCCCCCATTTTGTTTACGATCAATTGAGGTTACAATTAAAACACCCCGACCCCTCAATTATTTAAGGAGGAATAACGCTCCGCATTTATCCTGGGATGCGACATCGAGGCGTGCCTTGCAGCGGGTCAGGGCCTGACCGACTTCATTGACGGCTTTTTGGGGTGTATTGTTCGTTTCGCTGAGGTGAGCCAGCATGACATGTTTTAGACCGTCATGTTGGATTTCATTTAAGAGGTGTTTTGATTCAGCGTTGGACAGGTGGCCGATTCTGCTTTTTACACGTTGCTTGACGGGCCATGGATAGGGACCGTTGATCAGCATGCCCTCATCGTGGTTGGCTTCAAGGATCAACAGCGTGCACCCTTTCAGGTGCTCTTTGACCATGGAGGTTGCAATGCCAAGATCGGTGGCAATTCCGATTTTTGTTCCGTTCTGATTGACCGTAAACCCGCATGGATCTTTGGCATCATGGGATATGGAAAAGGGATGGATGGACAGGTCATTGATTGTGAACATTGATCCACACTCAAAGTTTTTAAAATCATAAAGGTTTCCGAGCTGGGAGACGGCGGCTTCTCGTGTTTTTGTGCTGATATAGACCGGGAGTTTGTAGCGGCGCGAAAGAACGCCGACACCCTGGATGTGGTCGGAATGCTCGTGAGATACCATGATCGCATCAAGGTTTTTCGGATCAAGCCCTCTTGACCTTAACCGGCGTTCGATTTCGATTCCGGAAAGGCCGGCATCAATCAGCAATGA
>CAXMTB010000306.1:0-2853 GCA_964195835.1 uncultured Nitrospinaceae bacterium
TTTGAGCCTGACGCTGTAATTGGACTAAAGAGGGCGTTTTTCAAAGGTCTCACCGTGTTTGGCGCTCAATGCCATAAGCATTTCTTCTCTTTCCGCTCTTACCTGGTCTTTAATCCGCTTGACATGCCCCCGGCCCAAACCCTTTACTTCACAGCCAAGTTCGAAATAACGCTTGATGTTATCGTCATCCAGTATACCGAAGCAGTCGATGATTGCCAAAGGTCCGCCAGCCATCTCTACAACGTTATCAGGGCTTAGATCCAAATAATGCTTGTGCCTGACTGCAAAAATAACCGCGTCTGTTCCGCTCAATGCCTGTTTTAAATCTTTCTCAACACGCAGTTCGGAAAGTTTGTCCTGGCTTCGAAAGAACCGTTTCAGACTATGTGTCGAGGAGGGGTATTCATCCTGTTTTTCGATTTCCCACCAGTGCTGGACGTAAGGGTCGTGAACCCTAAGTTCTGCTCCCATTTCTGTAAGTCTGCGCACGACCAATTCAGATCCGCTGTATCGAGTATCACCAACATCTTCACGGTAAGAGGCGCCAAGCAGCAGAATTTCGGCGGCGGCCAACGGACGGCTCATATTGCGGAGTGCATCACGGGTGAGTTGAGCCACATGCAATGCCCTTGTGTCGTTAATATCAATGGCAAGGGGAGTAATTTTGAAAATATCGTCTTCGAACCCGTGGATATGCCGGTAAGCCCATACCCCCAATCCACCGTCTTTAGGCAGGCAGTAGCCGCCGATACCGGGTCCCGGGAAAATAATGTTGCTGTGGGTGGGTCTGACCCTGATGGCCTCGAGAACTTTGATAAGGTCCACTCCATTACGCTCGGCAAACAGGCTCCACTCATCGAGAAAGGCCAAAATCGTTGCCCGGAAGCTGTTTTCCACAATTTTTGCCGTTTCCGACTCAATGGGCCGATTTAATACCGTCATCGGATATTCCTTTGTATTGATCACTTCTTCGAGAAACTTTACCACCCGGTTGGTGGCCTCCTCGTTGATTCCGCTGCAGACCCTCCAAAAATCCCGGATGCTGGCCACGTAATTCTTGCCTGGCATCACCCTTTCAAAACTGTGGGCCAACAAAGGATCTTTTTCAATACCGCGCTTTCGAAACACCTTCCTCATAATGGGATACGCCACCTGCTCGGTGGTACCCGGTGCCACGGTCGTCTCGATAAGCACAAGTGTTTCAGGAGAAATGTGCTCAGCAATAATATCCAAGGATTTCTCCAATGCGTCCATGTCTGTTCGTCCATCTCTAACATTGCCCAAAGACTCCTTCAGATAATCACACTGAACGTCTACAACTACAACATCCGCAAATTTCAGGGCATCGTAGGTAAACGTTGCGGTGAGGCTCTTTTTCTCATTAACGCAGCGATGGATCATCGGCGCCACCTCAGGGTCCTCTGCCTCTACAGGAGGTACTCCTCTGTTCAGTAAAGGAATCTTCCAGTAGCTGCGCGTACTCGGTCGCTGCATCCCAATGACAAATTTTGTTGGATTGCCGCTTTCATCTTCGGTGTCCGCCACCACTGCGGCCATGACTGCGCCCACAAATCCTACACCCATGACCACTACGATTTCGCGGCCCAGTTCGCGCTGGTCAAGAACGGTATCTTTTAGCCGTTCGAATTCCTTTGTATAGTCATCCGGCTCGGGCAACTGGAATTTTTCACCATCAGGACTTATTGAATATTGTTTCATTAGATTGGACCTCCCATTGTTATTTTTTCAGAGACGAATTATCTGACAACTTTAAACGGCCGGTAAAGCGGATCACCCACCAAGACCATTTGCCAAGAGAGATAAGGTATGCTTATTAAATAACATTCGGCAAGCGTCAACTTTCCATCCACTAAAAATCCGAAAAATATTTCCGGCAGGGGAAATGCATTTACATACGGTTCTGATACCGGTCCGATTGTTGCAGCAACCCCTTTTTCAAGCATCTTTTTACACCAAACGTTACTGTTTTTTCGCTTTAAAGTCGAACACTCACTACTTGCGATATGATAGCCAATTGAGCCTGATTTCCATTGAAACGCGTCCACATAATTGGCCAAACTGTACCACCCGCAATAAAGGGCTGCATCAGGGCATGCTCCCGGCTTAAACAAATCTTGTTTTTTATCCAGGACCACCGGTAAACGCCGACTTTTTTTAACCAGTTCTGCAGCAAGGTGTATCGATTTGTCATATAAGGCATAAGCTGAAAGTTTCTTATGACCTGGATCAGGCCATCTTGCATCAAAATAGGCAATACCTGACAGTCCTTTTTCTTCGGTTTTTATGCTATCGTCAATGATCCTTTTTACGGTTTTAGCGTCAGGTCCGTCGAGCCTGCTCACCATCAAAACATGTTCTTTTTTGATGGAAAGGGTTTTGTCTTTAAAGCCCAAAAAATATGGATTCGGCGTCCAATTGGATAAAGGGTAGTCCTTTTCAAGGACAAGCGCTATTTCAGAATCGAGTGATGCCCGTTGATCTTCTTTTCCCAAGTTTCTAATCTTCTTATTTACTTCATTGAACTCTTCTTTTATATCATCTCGAATCTTCTTTTTTTCTTCCCCCATATTTTGCAATTGATTTTTTAGTGCGTCCCTTCTTTTTTTCAGCGCACGTATTTCTATTTTTTCTTTTGACTTTATGTCAGGTGGAGCAACTTTCAGAGGAATCCCATACATTAATACCAAACAGCGAATATGAATTTCGGAACCGTTCTTCTCAAGATATCTTCTAACCGGCGTTGCCACATTAGCTTTGTAATCGATACGGCTACATGTTTCTTTGTCGGTCACCCGAACCTCGACGAGGTTGTCAGCGGGAATTTTTCTTTTA